>CBJLQC010000159.1:0-6225 GCA_966424955.1 uncultured bacterium
CTGATCACGCCGGTTACCAGATCGCGCAGCGACAGATGACTATGCCCGGTGGCATGTTGTCGTTCCAGGTGCACGGCGGCCGGCCGGAAGCGTTGCGCCTGACCGGGCTGCTGAAACTCTTCACGCGGGCGACCAGTCTGGGCGGCCCGGAGAGCCTGATCGAGCATCGCGCATCGGTGGAGGGTCCGCATACCCGCGCGCCTGAAAACCTGCTGCGCGTGTCGGTGGGGCTCGAGCATCCCGACGATCTCATCGAGGACCTCAGCCAGGCACTCGGGCGGCTGGAGCAGCGCTGAGGAATGAGCGAACTCGCCTTCGTGCTGACGGGTGGCGGTGCACGCGGCGCGTACCAGGTCGGCGTGATGCAGTGGATCGCGCGCAACTATCCCGACCTGGAGGTGCCCATCCTCACCGGTGTGTCGGCCGGCGCGATCAACGCGGCGCACATCAGCGCGCATCCCGGAACCTTCAAGCAGGCGTGCTACGAGCTGCGGCATCTGTGGGCCGAACTCACGCCGGACCACATCTTCCGCGTCGGTGCGCCATCGCTCGCGTGGCAGGCGGCCCGTTTCGGGATGCGCCTGGTGTCGGGCGGCGTGCTGCCCGCGCCTGAAGTGCGCGCTTTCCTCGACACCAAGCCGCTGTGGAACACGCTCGAGGAGTCACTCGCCGTCGTCAATGGCGAGCTGACCGGCATCAAGGCCAACATCGAGCGCGGCAAATTGAAAGCGGTGGCGATTACCGCCACCTCTTACACGACCGGCCAGTCGGTCACGTGGGTGCAGGGCCGTGACATACATTTGTGGGCGCGCCCCCAGCGACGCAGCGAGCACACCACCATACGTCTCGATCACGTCATGGCTTCGGCCGCGCTGCCCATCTTCTTTCCGGCCATCAAAGTCGGCAACGCGTTTTACGGCGACGGCGGCGTCCGCCTGGCCGCACCGCTTTCACCCGCGCTGCATCTCGGTGCGGAGAAGATCATCGCGGTATCCACGCGCTATGCTCGTTCGCATGCCGAGTCGGATATGGCCCAGGTCTCGTCCTACCCGCCGCCCGCGCAGGTGCTCGGCGTGCTGATGAACGCCATCTTTCTCGACCTGGTCGACCAGGACGCGGTTCGCCTGGAGATGATCAATCGTTTGCTCGAGAAAGTGCCGGAAGCGGCGCGCGAAGGCATGCGCCCGCTGCAGCTGCTGGTCGTGCGCCCCTCGCGCGATCTGGGCCGGCTGGTAGCCGAATACGAGCCGCGCCTGCCGCCCGCCTTCAAGTTCATGACGCGCGGGCTGGGCACGCGCGAAACGCGCAGCCCCGACGTACTGTCCATGCTGATGTTCCAGCGCGACTATCTTACGCGCCTCATGGAAATCGGCGAAGCCGATGCGGAAGCCCGCGCCGAAGAGATCGACAGCTTCCTGAAGGGAGAGACTTCGCAGCTCCTCACCTGACGGCCTTGTATTCCCTGAGAACCTGGAGCGTTCGCTCCATGGGCAGCGCTTCCGCTTTCCCGAATTTGGACTCCACCGTCACGGCCTTGAAGAGGGAGTTGTAAATGGCTTCCTCGGTCGCGTCCGCGACCGCGCGGAAGAGGCCGCTCATATAGTCGTTGGGGAGATCCTGAACGGTGCGCGGCGTGGCGTCCGATGTCGGCTTTCTGCGCACTGACTCGGCGGTCGAGAAGGCGATCACGAAATCGCCGGATCCGTTCGACATCGACGAGCCGGTACGCGCAAGCCCGGTGATGGCGCGGGCGCCGAGGCGCTCGAGATTGCGGGCATCGAGCGGCGCGTCGGTAGCCACGACGATCATGATGCTGCCATCGCCGCTCGCGCCGGTGCGGCGGTTCGACAGCGCGCGCCCGACGGGCGCGCCGTTGATGATGAGGTCGCCGCCGTAATTGCTCTGCACCAGCACGCCGACCGTGTAGCCGCCCTGGGCGGCCGGCAGCACGCGTGAAGACGTGCCCATACCGCCCTTGTAGCCGAACGCGATCGTGCCGGTGCCGGCGCCGACCGCACCTTCCGCAACCGCTGCAGAGCTCGCCGACTCGAGCGCTTGCACAATGTGCTGAGCACGAACCGGTCGCGCGCGAATGTCATTCAGGCTGCCGTCGTTCGTTTCACCAACCACGGGATTGATCGAGCGCACGTTCTCCATGCCGGGCTGGCGCAGCAGCCACTCGACCATGGCGTCCGCAGCCCGCCACACGCACAGCGTGCACGTGAGCAGGATCGGCGTCTCCAGCTCCCCCAACTCCCGCACCTGTGTGGCGCCGACCAATTTTCCATAGGCGTTCGCGATGTGGATGCCGGCCGGTACGCGCTCCAGGAATGCGTTGCCGGCATGCGGCAGGATGGCGGTCACGCCGGTGCGCACGCTGTCACCTTCGATGATCGTCACGTGACCGACCCGCACGCCGGTCACGTCGGTAATCGCGTTCAGGGCGCCGGTGGCGAGCGTCCCGACGACGACGCCCGCTTCGCGGGCACGCGGGCGTGGTGCGTTTTGGGCCATGAGATCGCCTGTGGCCAGAAGGAGGAGTGCTAGTGCCGGCAGCGTCTTCATAGTTGCCTGATCGTGGTGGCCATGAGGGGGATGGGCACGCGCATCGGGCAGACCGCCGCGCATGCCTCGCAGGTCGTGCACGCAGAAAGTTGCTGGGCCACGAGTGGTGCACGGTCCAGCGAGCGTGACGCGCCGCCGGCAAAGGTCCACGCATCCTCCCAGGCGCTCATCGGCTGTTCGCGTGACTGCGGGCACACCAGTGCGCACAGTCCGCAATGCACGCAATTCATGAATGCCGGAAAGGCAGCGCGCTGCTCGGCGGTCAGCGGCACGAAGCCCTCCGGCGCGATGGCCTCCCGGAAACGGGCGAGGTCGCGGCCGGCGCGGAAGCGGCGGAGCGGCCAGCGCGTGACCAGATGCCTGGCGAAATGCCACGCCAGATTGAGCCACGCCTGAAGTTTACGTTGCGCGCTCATGCCGTTGCCTGCAGGCCGGCCTGCCAGCCGTCTTCCGCACACGCACCGAGCGATGCGGTCGCCGCCCAGTCGGCGCGTATGGTGCCTGCGACATACACATTTTCGTAGATCACGGTGCCGGCCCGCCCGATCGGCCGCTGATGGTCGTCGGCATGCACGCCCGCGTGCAGCAGTGGCTGGTCCGCGGTGCGCACCGGGTCGGTGAGCGTCAGCGCGTCGGGTGCGGTGAAGACGTCGCCCAGCTGTTCCACCCAGATGGGAACGTCGAAGACGGTTTCGCGGAACACATCATCGGCCGTGATACCGCCGCCCAGAAATTTGCCCGTGGCAAGAACGAAGGCGCGCGCGTGAAGGAGCTCCGCACCGACTCGCACCGATTGCACACGGCGGTCCCGGCTCACCTCGAGCTGCGCGCGGCCCGCCACCGTTACGATACCACGCATGCTCAGCGCCGTCTCCAGCGCGGTATGCAGGCGCCAACCGGGCAGCGAGGGCGATGCGGCCAGCGCTTCGGCGGCCTGCACGCCATGCTCGCGCAGTTTGCTCAAGACTTGCTCGCTCCTGGTAATGCCGAGCACAGCCGGCAAAACCACGGTGGTTGCGCGCGTGTTCTCCAGGTGCGGCAGCAGCGCGTCGACGTTGCTCTCGACGTGCGCTGCCAGCGAAGCCGTCGACCAGCCCGCGGCGGGCGTCGCCGCCAGCCGTATCGTGCGCGACTCCATGACCCGTTCAGGGTTCCACAAGCGCGCAAGCGTTGGAGCATTGAAGTGCGGCAGCCCGGCAAAACCGCATACCATCACGCCGTCGCCGGCCGCGGCGCCGACGTGCGTGCTGCCTGCGAACTCGGCGGCCACCCGCTGTCCGCGTTCGTGCAGCAGCGCGCCGCGCGTCGGGCTCATTGCCAGCCCCGCTGCCGCCAGTGCGGCGCGCAGCTCCGGCCGCAGCGGGCCGCTCCACGCGCCGCTCGCCAGCGCGGTGGCGCCCGGCGCGCCGCGAATCAGGCACGTGCGTGCGCCGCGCTGGTGCGCCGCCAGCGCCGCGCTCACGCCGGTGACGCCGCCACCGATTACCACAATGTCAAAGCTCAGAGACATGGGCGTAGCATACCACCGAGTGGGGCATTTTTACACATTGTGAACATGTGCACAGGGCAAGAATGGCAATAACCGTAATTAGTGCTTGACCCGGAACGTCTCATTCCATATCCTCACCCGCTCCGGCACTTCCTGTTCACGGATAAGGGAATGACTGTTAGCCGCGCGTCTCGCGTCCTCCTCACGACATCTTTGCTGTTCCTCGCCGGCTGCGCCAGCGAAGGCTCGTATCCGCAAACCACGTTCGAGCCGGTCAGCGAGTTCGGGCGCCTCCTCAATCGCCTGTTTGCGAACACCTTCTGGTGGACCATCGGGATCATGGTGCTGGTCGAGATCCTGATCCTGTATTTCATCTTCCGTTATCGCGAGCGTCCCGGTGCGCCCGCGCCGAAGCAGATCCATGGACATACCGGCCTGGAGATCACCTGGACGATCATTCCCGTCGTCATCGTGCTGTTCATCGCGGTGCCGACGGTGGCCGGCATTTTCGCGACGCAGCGGCCCGCGTCCGCAGATGCGCTGCAGGTCGAAGTCATTGGCCACCAGTGGTGGTGGGAGTTCCGGTATCCGCAGCTGGGCGTGGTGACGGCGAATGAGCTGGTGCTCCCGGTCGGTCGCGAAGTCGAGCTGAAGATGTGGTCGGCGGACGTGGTGCACAGCTACTGGATCCCCAAGATCGGCGGCAAGCGCGATGTGAACCCGCAGCCGCGCACGACGAAGGATGAGAGCGCGCGCTACAACCACCTCGTCTTCAACGTCGATAAGCCCGGCTACTATCTCGGCCAGTGCGCCGAGTTCTGCGGTGCTTCGCATGCCATTATGCGCACGCAGGCGCTGGCGCTGAGCGAAACCGATTTCAGCGCATGGGCCCGCAGCATGGGCGGCGCCATGCCGGTTGCGCCGGTGGTGGCCGGTGCCGCGCCGCAGCATGGTCCGGCGACGGCCGAGAAGGTGCCGGCCACGGGGCCGGGCACCGCGGAAGGTGGTGTGCTGGGCATGCCGGCCGATACGCTGGCGACGCCGGATACGCTGGCCGCTCAGCCGCAGCAGCCGGCCACCGTCGTAGCGCAGGCGCCCGGCATGCCTGCGCCGACCGGTCTCGCGCCGACGGGTGCCCCCGCGCCCGGGCGCCCCGGCTATCAGGCGGCGGGCCCCATGCCGCCCGGCGCGACGCAGCGCGCGGCCATGACGCCCGGCCAGCCTACGCTCGAGGATCGCGGCCAGCAGCTGATCACGAGCAAGGCGTGCGTGGCGTGTCACACCATCAACGGCACCAACATGCGCGGGACGCTGGGCCCGAACCTGACGCGCTTCGGCGCGCGTCGTTACGTCGGCGCGGGCGCGCGGCCGAACACGCTGGAAAACGTCGTCGCGTGGATTCGCGCGCCGCAGAGCATCAAGCCGGGCGCGCTCATGCCGGGCGCGCGTGATGGTGCGGCCGGCATGCCCGCGACCGGTCTGGCGGAAGACGAGATCCACGCGATCGCGGCGTACCTGTTGAGCCTGAAGTAAAGGACAAGAGGTTAATAGCGCGAGCGCGAGCGCGAGTTTGAACTGCGCGAACGCCGCGAATGAAAGGATTTACTGAGGCAATTTGCGGCACCCGCGCTCACTTCGCGCTCGCGCTCGCGCTCTTAGCCTCTTAACCTGAAAA
Organism: uncultured bacterium; assembly: GCA_966424955.1. Taxonomy (GTDB): domain Bacteria; phylum Gemmatimonadota; class Gemmatimonadetes; order Longimicrobiales; family RSA9; genus CBJLQC01. Next base: position 5,730 of record CBJLQC010000159.1, read on the forward strand.
ACCATGGCGACTGTCGAAGCAACGATTCATCACGGGCCGCACGCCCCGCACGCACACAAGCGCAGTGGGCTGGTAGACTGGCTGACCACGGTCGACCACAAGAAGATCGGCCTGCTATACGGCGTCACGGCATTCATCTTCATGCTGGTCGGCGGGCTCGAGGCGCTGCTGATTCGCATTCAGCTGGCCAAGCCGGAGAATGCGTTCCTCAGTGCCGAGACGTACAACCAGATCTTCACGATGCATGGCACCACGATGGTGTTCATGCTCGGCATGCCGATGGCGGTCGCGCTGTTCAACTACATCGTGCCGCTGCAGATCGGCGCGCGCGACGTCGCGTTCCCGCGGCTGAACGCGCTGTCCTACTGGATCTTCCTGTTCGCGGCGCTGTTCATGAACTCGAGCTTCCTGTTCGGCCAGGCGCCGAATGGCGGCTGGTTCGGCTACGCCAACCTGACGTCGAAGCAGTACTCGCCCGGCCTCAACATGGACTTCT
>CBJLQC010000160.1:0-6225 GCA_966424955.1 uncultured bacterium
ATCGACGTGTAGCCCCATCCATTCCAGGCCGTGCAGTATCTGCGCGCGAATTTCCGCCGCGTTCTCACCTACACCGCCGGTGAAGACGACGGCGTCCGCGCCGCCCAGGGCGGCCAGATACGCGCCGATGTATTTGCGAATCCGGTAGCAGTAGATCTCGATGGCCAGCCGCGCACGCCGGTCGTTGTTTTCCTGCGCTTCGGCCAGCAGCTCGCGCATGTCGTGGGTCAGCCCGGAAAGGCCCAGCAGCCCCGACTGCTTGTTGAGCAGCGACTCCACCTCGCTCAGCGTGAGACCTTCCTTCACGCTGATGACGTCGATGAGCGCCGGATCGATATCGCCGGAGCGCGTGCCCATGACCAACCCCTCGAGCGGCGTCATGCCCATCGACGTGTCCACCGAATCGCCGCCCGCAATCGCGCAGGCGGAGCAGCCATTGCCCAGGTGGAGCGTCACCAGGCGCGTGCCTTCACGAGTGACGTCGTTCAGCTTTCGATAACGGTAAGCCACATACCGGTGCGACGTGCCGTGGAAACCGTAACGGCGGAAGCGGTAGCGCCGGTACAGCTGATAGGGGATGGCGTACAGGAAGACATGCTCGGGCAGCGTGTGATGGAAAGCGGTGTCGAACACGGCCGCCTGCGGCACGTCGCCCAGCACTTCCTTGACCGCCTGGATACCCTTGAGGTTGTGTGGATTGTGCAGCGGCGCCAGCTCGATGGTGTCCTGCAGCTCGCGCAGCACCTGCTCGTCCAGCAGCACCGACTTGGTGAAACGCTCGCCACCGTGCACCACGCGATGGCCGACCGCATCGATTTCACGAATGCCGGGGAGCGCCCCCTGCTGCGCATTGATCCAGCGCAGGACCGTATCCACCGCGGTGCGGTGATCACGCACGGGCTGCGCTGTGTTATGAGTGACGCCCGGAGCGTGGAACTTGATGAGCGCCTGCGAGCCGATGCGCTCGATCAGGCCGCCGGCCAGCCGCTCATCGGTGTCGCTGGCTATGCGCTGCTCGTCGGTTCGGATCAGTTGCCATTTCAGCGACGATGAACCGGCGTTGAGAACGAGGATGTTCATGCTGCATATTACTGCCATGAATCCGAATTCGCAGGCCGGCGCCCCATCACAACCTGAGCGCAGCGGCGCGGACGCCGCGCGCCCTGAACAACCCGGCGCCGCCGGCGCCCCATCACAACCTGAGCGCAGCGGCGCGGACGCCGCGCGCCCTGAACAGCCCGGCGCCGCCGTCCTGGTGACCGGCACCGGCAAGGGCATCGGCGCCGCGGTGGCCGGCCGTCTCGCCGAGCTGGGCATGCTCGTCTTCGCGGGCGTGCGCAGACAAGCGGACGCGGCCCGCTGGCGCGAGCAGGGTGACGCGCGCATTCAGCCGGTGCTGCTCGATGTGACCGACGAAAGCTCGATCAGCGCGGCCCTGCAGCAGATCCGCTTCACGCTTGGCGCGCAACCGCTAACTGGTCTCGTTAACAATGCGGGAATCGCCGTCGCCGGACCCCTCGAGTTCCTGCCGATTGCCGAGTTGCGCCGGCAGCTCGAAGTCAACGTGATCGGGCAGATCGCCGTCACCCAGGCGGTGTTGCCGCTCCTGCGGCAGTCGCGTGGCCGCATCGTGAACATCGGATCGATCTCCGGACGCAGCGCGCTGCCGCTGACCGGACCGTATGCTGCGTCGAAATTTGCGCTGGAAGCACTGACCGACTCGCTGCGCGTCGAGCTAATGCCGGCCGGCATACAAGTGAGCATCATCGAGCCGGGCGTAATTGCCACGCCGATCTGGGACACCGCGATCAAATCGGCCGACGAGTTGATCGGCCACATGTCGCCGCAGGCCCTCGAGTACTACGGACCCGTCATCCAGGCGGTACGCGCGCGCGCGCTGGGCGGGACCGTGCGCGGGCTGCCGCCGCGCGTGGTCGCGGATGCGGTCGTGCACGCACTGACGGCGCGCCAACCGCGCACGCGCTACCTGGTCGGTCGCGACGCGCGCATGCGCGCGTGGTTCCAGCGGCTGCCCGATCGCCTGCGTGACCGACTCATCGCCCGCCGGCTCGCCCGGCTCTGATCATGAGCACACCCTTTACGCTGCGGCAGGCGGAGCTGACCGATGTGCAGACGCTCATCGACCTGCGGATCGCCTATTTGCGCGAGGTCGAAGGCTTTGGTGATGATGTGGACCTGGCTGCCCTGCAGGACGCGACGCGCCGCTACTTCATCCGCAGGATGCCGTCTTCGGAATACAGCGCATGGGTAGCGATGGCGCGGCCGGCGCCTTCGCCGGAATTGCGTGGCCGGCTGCACGCGAAGGTCATCGGCACGGCCGGGCTGTTCATGGTGGACCGTCCTCCCAGCGCGGTCATGAGCTCGAATCGCGAGGCGCGCCTCGTCAACGTGTATGTAACGGATGCCTGGCGGGGCCGCGGCGTGGCCAACGCCCTGATCCGGGCGTGCATCGAAACCGCGCGACGGGGCAACGTGCGTCGCATTCTGGTCGATGACACTCCGCGTGGACGGGAAATTTACGAGCGGGCGGGCTTTACGATCGTGAACAGCATCATGGAGCTGGCCTGGTAGTCAGCGCTTCAGCGCGCTCACGTCGATCTTGTGAATGCCGACGTGCATGTCACTGGCATACAGCATACTGCCGACCAGGGCAACGCCCCAGACGTATTTGGGCGGGCTGCTGCTGACTGCAATACCGACCTCGCGCCCCATCAGCTTCAGGTCGCACAACCCTTGCGCCGTCTTCTGCGCGGCCGTGCAGCTGCCCAGATCGCCGCGCACATCGAAAGCGCGCACGCCGCCGTTGTAGAACGCCGCGTACAGGATGCCGCTCGGTTCGTCCATTACGAAGTTGTGGGCCCCCGCGTTCTTGCCGTTCGCGGTGGTGCTCGAGTCCGGCTCGAAGATGGCGACTTCCACGGGTGCGCTCAAATTGCCGACATCGACCACGTGCAAGGCGCCCGAAGCGCGCTGATCGCCCACTGTGCCGAATCCTTCCTCGCCAACGAAAGCGTAGCGCTTGCCGTTGGTCGTCGGGTCGTGGAACCACCATACGTTGTGCACGCTGCTGGTATTCGGGAAGCACACCTTGCAGGGTACCGTGCGCACGTTGCCCATCAGCACGGGCGCGCTGGGCGAGCCGCCGCGCCCGCCACCACCGATGTCGAAAATGCTCAGACCGTCGTTCCAGAGCGCGGCCATCAGAATGCCGGCGCGCACGAACACGTCGTGCACGTAGGGCGCGCCCATCTGCTGGGAGAATACCTCGACCGGCGCGGCCGGATCGGTGATATCGACAATCGCCAGGCGCGCCGGCTTGGAGCCCGGGTCGATATTCAGGAACGCGTAATCCCGGTTTTCGACCTTGCCCAGCTTCACCGTGTGCACGCCAGCAGCCGTGTTGGCAGTGGTGAAGCGCCCGACCTGGGTCGGGCGCGCAGGGTTGGCTCGTGAATAGAGGAAGATGCCGTTGTTGCCGCTCGTGCTGCGTTCCGTGCTCACCACGAGCAGCGAGCCATCCGCCGAAATCTGGACGTCACTCGTCGTGCCAACATCGGGAATAATGATCGAATCGACCAGGAGCGGCGTCGGGCCCGCCACATTCCAGATCTTGACCGCGTTGCCCACCGCGGTGCGCCGGTCCCAGGTGGTCGTGTACGCGTACTGGCCCGCCGCGGCGACTTCGGCCGTCCATCGCTCGGGCACGGCGCCGGTGCCCAGTACAGGCAGCACGGCCGGCTGTTGCGGCGTGTTGGCCGTGACGGTCACCCGCACGGAATCACGCGCACCGGGATGGCCGGGCAGGGATGCGACCACATAGGTCGTGCCCGCCTGCAATCCCGTGATCTCGATGCCCGAGGCGAGGATTGCACCCGCGACCGCGCTGTCGCGAATGACCAGCACCGGGAGGATGTTGGCGTTCGTGATGATCACGCTGACCGTCGTGGTCGAGCCCGCATCCAGCGTGATGGCATCGGCCGCAAGGGAAATGCGTACCTCGTCGGGGTCGGTACCGGTGTCGTTGCAGGCGGCGATTGCCAGCGCCGCTATCATCAGGAGTTTTCTGTGCATTCTTCCTCAATGTTGGGGTGTCGAAGCAACCCGCGCCGCGCCGTAGCGCCCCATGCGCGTGTGCCAGGAGCCGAGTGTAGAACGAACGCCGGCGGAAAAACTCCACATGCGCGTCGAGCCATATAACGTCGCCGGATCGATCACCGGGAACTCTTCCAGGGCACGCGCCTGCAGACGGCTCACTTCGATAAAGGGGCGCAGCGCCAGTTTACCGAAATGCGAGGCCCGCTCGATGTGCAGCGATCCCGATGTCCAGCGTGTGACGCCGAGAATGCTGAAGTCCGTGGCCGGCCGCACGGTGCGGAACGGATCGAACAGGCGCTCCTCCTCCGGCCGCTCGGTCCGCTCGAACCGCAGCGCGACCAGCCACGCGCCGCGCTGTGCGGACGCTTCTGCCAAAACCGTCTCGAACCGGAACGCCTCCACGCCGTTCATGCCTTCCGACATCGTCCCGGCTTCCAGCAGACCGTAAATGCCGGTATGTCCGAACGCGCGATTCACGCGCGCGGAGGCATGCCACATCTCGTGATCCAGCCCGCCGCCGAACACGTTCTCTGGCGAGGTTACGTCGGCGTAACTGGCCTGCAGCTCGAGCCAGGATCGCGGCAGGAGCGTGATCCGCGCGGACCATGAATCGCCTACCTTGTCGACATCGCCGAGATCCTCGGGATCGACCGGCTCGGCGCCACCAAATACCCCTGCTTCCGCAATCACTGGTCCGTACCGCGCTGCGCCGGACACGAACAGCCGCTCCAGGATCTGCGACAGGTGGTGGTTCGCCGGGTATTTGACGAAAGTCCGGACCATCGGGTCATCGGTGCCGAAGGGCGCGAAACCGCGGCCGGCGGAAACGGAAAGGCGGCTGCCGAACGGCGTCGCCTGGTAGGTCGCCACCGCCTCGTGCAGGTAGGTGTGCGGATGCCGCCGGTCCGCATACCCCTCGCCCCAGGCGCCAGCGTTCAGCTCACCGCGCGTGAGGGTCAGGCCCTCGAAGTTGAGCATGACCGCCAGGGCGACCGGGCCGAGCCGCGCATCACCCATGAGCGCCGGCTGCGTCAGATAGCCTTCCGTCAACGACTCGTTCTGCATGGCCGGCGCCGCATGCGTGGCCAATCCGACCGCATGCGCACCGACCGTGATGACCTGTCCAATAATTCCGAGCATTCAACGTGTACCCCGTGGAACCTATGCCGGGTTTCGTGTATCTTAGGTAGGCCGGTACAGCAGGTTGACCACAACTCCAGCACCGCGCCGCGTCCCCTGGCCGTGGCGGCTCCCCGCACAAGCTGAAGCGAGCAGTTACCGCACCGGCCCTCCAAACAGTGTATGCAATGAAGGACCGTCCCATGCACGACGTCGAGCAGGGGCTGCCGGAGCGCGACCGCGCAACCGGTGGTAGCCGCAGGTTCATCTTCTCCTGGAAGATCCTGCTGCCCGCAGCCACGATTTTGTTGATCCTCGCGTTCTGGCCGTTGCGTTCGACGCTGCCGACGCCGGCCGCCGAGCTCACCTACACCGAGCTCGTGCGCGCCATCGATGCCGGCCGCGTGGGCAGCATGAGCATCGAGCCCGGCTACGGTGTGCGGGGCCGCTGGAATACGAGCGCCGCCGACGCCGTCGATTTCATCGTCCTGTATACCGCCTCCGATCCCGGCTTGCTGCTGCAGCGCGCCGAGCGGCGTGGTGTGGCCGTATCCTTCCGCCGCGTCGGTGCATCCGATGCGTATCGCAATTGGATTTCCAACGGCGCGCTCATCCTTTTCGTGCTCTCGCTGGTGGGCGTGCTGGTGTATCAAATGCGCCAGCAGTTCGGCGGCGGCAGCAGCGTCGGTCAGCGTGCTGCGACCGGATCGACCACGTTCCGTGATGTGGCCGGGACGCAGGGTGCGGCGGAAGAGCTGCACGAGATTGTGGAGTTTCTGAAATCACCGGCCGGCTTCTCAGCCATGGGCGCGCACGTACCGAAAGGCGTACTGCTGGTCGGACCGCCCGGCACCGGCAAGACGCTGTTGGCGCGCGCCGTCGCCGGCGAAGCTGGGGTGCCCTTCTTCTACCTTTCCGGCTCCGAAGTCACCGGCTTCGTCGTCGGTCTGGGCGCGCACCGCATTCGCTCGCTGTTCAAGAAGGCCCGCA
>CBJLQC010000161.1:0-6204 GCA_966424955.1 uncultured bacterium
GGCGCATCCGGCAACATCGCCGCGGAGTTTGTCGTGCGCGCTCCGGCAGATGGAAAAGCACTTCCAGGTCGACCTGGGCATGCTCTGCCATCACTTCGAGCATCGCAATGACCATAACACGCACCCCATCCAGCGCGCGGTCATGAATTACGTGGCGCAATGGTACGTCAGCACGCAGGGCGCGGAGGAATTGCATGTCCGCATCGATCGCGTGCGCGAGGTGAGGGACATCGTGGAGGACGGGCGGCTGGCCGAGCGTGCGTGAGCGGGACCTGCCCACCAGTGCTTTCGACTATCAGCTGCCCAGCGCGCTGATCGCGCAATACCCCGCCGACCAGCGTGACGAGAGCCGGCTGCTGGTCCTCGACCGCGCGGCCGGTACGATCGCGCATCGCCGTTTTCGCGACATCGTTGAGTATATCCCGGCCGGCGATGCGTTGGTCGTCAACGAAACGCGTGTGTTCCCGGCGCGGCTGCTGGGGCGGCGCGCCGGTGGTGGGGAAGCCGAGATCCTGCTCCTGCGGCCGCGCGCCGCCGCGCACGAATGGGAAGCACTGGTGCGGCCCGGCGTAAAGCTGCGCACCGGCAAACAGGTCGTGATCGCCGCAGATTTCACGATCGACATCCTGGCTGTCCTGCCCGACGGCAATCGCGTCGTCCGTCTGAACACCCCTGAAAGCGTGACCGACGCCATCGAGCGCTACGGCCACGTGCCGCTGCCCCCTTACCTGGAGCGAGCGGACGAGGCGCTCGATCGCGAGCGTTACCAAACGGTTTACGCGCGCGAGCGCGGTTCCGTTGCCGCGCCCACCGCCGGGCTCCATTTTACCGCGCCTTTGCTCGCCGAGCTCGAGCGTCGGCAGGTCCAGCTCGTCAAAGTGCTGCTGCACGTCGGCGTGGGCACATTCCGCCCGGTCGAAGTCGAGGATCCAGCCCGGCACATCATGCACGAAGAGCACTACCAGGTCAGCGATGCGGCGGCCAGCGCGCTCGCGCGCGTGCGCGAGCGCGGCGCCCGCGTGTGGGCAGTCGGCACGACTGTGCTGCGCACCCTCGAGTCGGCGGCCGATGCGCAAGGTGTCGTGCGCAGCGGGGCCGGCTCGACCCGACTGTTCATCCGTCCGGGCTACCATTTTCGCGCCGTCGATCATCTGCTGACCAACTTTCATCTGCCCCGCTCCACGCTGCTCATGCTGGTGTGCGCGCTGGGCGGCTACCAGCTGGTCATGGAAGCGTACCGGCAAGCAGTGGCTGCGAACTACCGCTTCTATTCCTACGGCGACGCCATGCTGGTCATATGACACACCGCCCTCGGCGATTCGAGGTTACGTGCACGTGTCCGTGCACGTGCTCGTGAACGATTGGAACTGCGCTGAATGTTCGAATTCACCGTAACTCACACCGAGGGCCCGGCGCGGGCCGGCCGGCTGGAGCTGCCGCACGGCACCGTGCACACTCCTGCGTTCATGCCGGTTGGCACGCAGGCGACGGTCAAAACGCTCACGCCTGAAGACGTCGCCGGCACGGGCGCCGAAATCATGCTGTCCAATACGTACCACCTGTTTCTGCGGCCGGGCGCGCAGGTGGTGCAAACGATGGGCGGGCTGCACCGCTTCATGAACTGGCACCGCCCCGTGCTCACCGACAGTGGCGGGTTCCAGGTGTTCAGCCTGGCGAAAATCAATAAAGTGCGCGAGGCAGGCGTGGAGTTTCAGAGCCACATCGACGGCTCGCGCCATTTGTTCACACCGGAAAACGTGATGGAAACGCAGCGTGCGCTGGGCGCCGACATCATCATGGCCTTCGATGAGTGTCCGCCCGGCCAGGCCGCGCGCGACGTCGCGGAAGAGGCACACGAGCGTACGCTGCGCTGGCTGCAGCGCTGCCGCGCGCATTTCGACAAGCTGAAAGCGGAGAGCGACGGGGCGGCGCAGACACTCTTTCCGATTCTGCAGGGCTCGGTTTTCGCGGATTTGCGGAAGGACGCGGCGCGGCGGGTATTCGAGCTGGCGGATTGGGATGGCGTCGCCATTGGCGGGCTGTCCGTGGGCGAGCCGAAGCCGCGCATGTACGAGATGCTCGAGGTGCTCGCGCCCGAGCTGCCCGCCTCGCACCCGCGGTATCTGATGGGTGTAGGCTATCCCGACGACCTGATCGAGGCGATCGCGCGCGGCATCGACATGTTCGACTGCGTGGCGCCTACGCGGAACGGCCGCAACGGCACCGTCTGGATCGAGGGGGAAGGGCAGGTGAACGTCAAGGCGGCCCGCTTCAAGACCGATGGCGGTTCGCTCGATCCCCGGTGCGACTGTTATACTTGCCGCAACTTTTCGCGCGCGTACCTGCGCCACCTGGTGGCGGCCGAGGAGATCCTCGGCATGCGCCTGCTGGCCCTGCACAATGTGCGGTTCCTGGTGCGCCTGGGAGAGCAGGCGCGTGCGCGCATCGGCGCCGGCGAGTTCGCGGCCTGGAGTCGGGACTGGCTGGCCGGTTTTCGTCGTAAGGTGGGTCCCAGCTAGCCTGCATTCGGTCGGTCGGTGCCGCTGGGGATAGGCAAAAACGCCAAAACTAAATGGTGGGGGCAGCCCCCCTTCGGGACCCCCATTCGGGAGAAATCAATGCATTCCGCCCTGTTCATGATGCTGCAGGCGACGCGCACCGGACGGCCGTCCATGCTGCCGTTCCTGATCCAGTTGATCGCCATCATCTTCATCTTCTACTTCCTGCTGATCCGGCCGCAGCGCAAGCTGGCGCAGAAGCACCAGCAGGTGCTCGCCAACCTGCAGCGCAACGACGAGGTCGTCACCGAAGGCGGCATCGTCGGCACGGTCATCCATATGGAAGACGATCGGGTCACGTTGCGTACGGGCGAGAACACGCGGATCGTCGTGATGCGCGCCAAGATCGCGCGTGTGCTGAGCGGCGAAGGCACGACCCCTTCGAAGTAGCATGAAGCTCGAGGTTCGCATCCTGGGGGATCCGGTGTTGCGCGCGAAGGCCGAGCCCGTGGCACAGATCACGGACGAGCATCGCGCGCTGATCCGCAACATGTTCGACACCATGTATGCGGAAGAGGGTGTCGGCCTGGCCGCGCCGCAGGTCGGCGTCAGCGAGCGGATCATCGTGGTCGATCCGCACAATGACGAAGTGCCCGCCTTCGCGCTCATCAACCCGGAGATCGTGGAGTTGAGCAAGCAGGTCGAAAAGGGCGAGGAAGGCTGCCTGAGCATTCCGGGGCTGCGCGACATCGTCGAGCGGTCCTACAGCTGCGTCGTCCGTGGGCTCACCCCCGAGGGTGAGTCGGTGCAGATCGACCTGAATGCGCTGCCCGCCCGCATCCTCCAGCACGAAGTGGATCACCTGGATGGCATTCTGTTCTTCGACCGCGTGAGCGCATTGAAGCGCAAGCTGCTGCTCGCCAAATGGGAAAAAGTGAAGCCCTAGCCGATGCGCGTCCTGTTCTGGGGTACTCCGGACTACGCCGTGCCGTCGCTGCAGGCGCTGCTTGGCGAAGATCATGAGATCGTGGGCGTGGTCACGCAGCCCGACCGGCCGGCGGGCCGCGGCCAGGCGTTACGCGCATCGCCCGTGAAGCAGGTGGCGCTGGAAGAGGCGATTCCCGTGCTGCAGCCGGAGAAGGCTCGCGGCGACGAATTCCTCGCCCAGCTCCGCGCGCTTGGCCCGGAGATCTCGGTGGTGATCGCGTACGGCCAAATCCTGCGCGCCGATGTGCTCGCGGTGCCCGCGCACGGCTCCATTAATGCCCATGCTTCGCTACTGCCCGAGCTGCGCGGCGCGGCGCCCATCAACTGGGCGATCATCCGCGGCTACCAGGAGACCGGCGTCACGGTCATTCGCATGAACGAGCGCATGGACGCCGGCCCGATCCTGCTGCAGCTGAGCGAGCCGATCTTCGAAGAGACGGCCAGCGATCTGCGTGTGCGCCTGAGCGAGCTGAGCGCGCAGGCGCTGGTCGAGACGCTGACGCTCATCGAGAACGGCATCGAAGAGGAGCGCGTGCAGGATGAGTCGCGCGTGACGTACGCGCCGCGCATCGAGCGTGCGGATGCGCGCGTCGACTGGTCGCAGGATGCTACCACGCTCGCGCTGTTCCTGCGCGGCATGGACGCCGTGCCCGGCGCGTGGACCACGCACCGCGGCTCCGAGTTGAAGCTGTTCCGCCCGCTGGCGCTGCCCGAGCGCGCGGCACGGGAAGCGCCCGGCACCATCATCGAAGCCAACAACGACGACCCGGCCGAGGGTCTGGTAGTTGCCTGCGGCGCCGGCTCGCTGTCGGTTCGTGAGGTCCAGCCGGCCGGCAAACGCCGCATGCTGGCGCAGGAATGGCTGCGTGGCCGGGGCGCGCAGCGCGGCGAGCGTCTCGGGCTTTGATCCCCAGGCTGCACCTCATCACCAACGACGCCGTTCTCCGCCAGCCGACGTTCCACGACCACGCAGCCGCCATCCTGCGCGCTTTGCGCGAGCGCGTGGCGCTGCACCTGCGCGCGCGCGAGCTACCTGCTTCAACCATCTTCCAAATCGCTTCGGAATTGCAATCGATTGCGGCCGAAGCAGGCTCGCTACTGCTCATCAACGACCGCGTCGACGTCGCGCTGACCGCCCGCGCGCACGGCGTGCAGCTCGGCCGCCGCTCGCTGCCCATCCCGGTGGCGCGCCGGGTGATGGCGACGGGGATCATCGGCTATTCCGCGCACGGCGCGGAGGAAAGCGTGGCTGCCGAGCGCGATGGCGCAGATTTCCTGTTGGTGGGTAGCATCTATCCGACGGCATCGCACCCGGGAGAGCCGCCCGGCGGCATCGGCCTGCTGGAACGCTGCGTGGCCGCCTGTCGCAAGCCGGTGCTGGCGATTGGCGGCCTGACCGCGGATAACGTCGCCGAGGTGTGCGCGGCCGGCGCGCACGGCGGCGCGGTGATCCGGGCCGTGTGGGATGCGCCGCGCCCCGTGCAGGCCGCGGAGGAACTGGCTAAACTGCTGGAAAGATGAACATGCCGAACGAAAACATCGAAGTCACCGTCAACGGCGAGGCGCGCGTGGTCGCGCCCGGCATCACCGTCACCGAAATGTTGACCGGCCTCGGCCTGCATCCACGGCTGATCGTGGTGGAGTACAATCGCGAAATTCTCGATCGCGAGCTGTACGAGCAGACCGAGGTGCGCGCGGGTGACAGCTTCGAGCTGGTGCATTTCGTGGGCGGCGGCTGATCGCCGGCGCTTTCGAACTACTTTAGGGGATGTATATGGCTACGACAGTTGCTGAAATGACCTTCGTCGACCAGCCGTTCGTCATCGCGGGTCGCGAGTTCCGTTCCCGCCTGGTGCTGGGCACGGGCAAATACAAGGACAACGATACCATGGTGCGCGCCATCGAAGCGGCGGATGCCGAGATGGTGACCGTGGCGGTACGGCGCGTGAATCTGGATCGCACCCAGGAAGAAGGCATTCTCTATCATCTGGATCCCGAGAAGATCTTTCTGCTGCCGAACACCGCCGGGTGTTACACCGCCGAAGATGCGATCCGCTACGCGCGGCTGGGGCGCGCGGCCGGCCTGAGCGACTGGGTCAAGCTGGAAGTGATCGGCGACCAGAAGACGCTGCTGCCCGATGTAGCCGCGACGCTCGAATCCGCGCGCGTACTGGTCAAGGAAGGCTTCAAGGTCCTCGCCTACACCAATGACGATCTGATCACCGCGCTGCGCCTCGAGGACGCCGGGTGCGTCGCGGTGATGCCGCTGGCCAGCCCGATCGGCAGCGGGCTCGGCGTCGTCAACCCCTATTACATCCGCGAGATCAAGAGCCGCTTGCAGGTGCCGGTGCTCGTCGATGCGGGGGTGGGCACCGCGTCCGACGCGTGCATTACGATGGAGCAGGGTGTGGATGGCATCCTGATGAACCCCGCCGTAGCCGAAGCTACGGATGCCGTACGCATGGCGGCCGCCATGAAGCTGGCCGTCGAGGCCGGCCGGCACGCGTTCCTGGCCGGCCGCATGCCGCGGCGCGAAACCGCGGTGCCGTCGTCGCCGCTCACCGGCATGCTGGACAGGAATTAGAACGCCAGTAATGCATGGCTGTCAGTTTGAATAACCGCGGAAACCGCGGAGAACGCGGAAAAGCTCCCGGTGCAAAGGTGTCACGTAGTTCAAAATAAAAAGTCGAACTTTGGACTGCGTATATCACATTGATGG
>CBJLQC010000162.1:0-6201 GCA_966424955.1 uncultured bacterium
CGTACGTTCTTTTCGGTCAGCTACGAGGGCCAAAGCACGGACAACACGCTGACCGTCACACCGACCGGTACGCGTTGGGCCAGCTTCGCGCAGGATTACGCGGCGCCGACCGTCAACCACACCGGCGTAGCTCGGCTGACGCACAATATCAACGGCGCGCACACGGCGGACTTTACGTATGCGACGCGCTATTACGACAGCGAAACCAACTACGGCGCCCGCCTCGATCGCACGGCCGGCATCACGGCTACTTACTGGGTGCACAGCGCGCAGTTGCGCGACACCTACACGCCGGATGCGAACACGGTGAACGAGCTATCGCTCAACCTGCTGTCCTGGTCGCACAACGAGGCGCAGATGGAGCCGGGCCGCAAGACGGAAACCTACCCGGGCATCGTGTTCGGCACGTCGGGCTTCCCGCTCGAGCTGAAGGAGCTGACGTTCCGTCTGGTCAACCGCTTCACCAAGTCCCTTGCGGACGGTCGCCATGTACTGACGGCGGGCGCGGAGGTTGCCCGGGTAAACATCAATGCCTGGCTGCCCGACAACCGCGACGGCTCCTTCACGTTCCCGACCGATACGAGCACGCTGCCTTCCAGTGCCAGCATCGGCATGGGTTATCTGACCGGCACGGAAGAAGACGCGCGGGCGAAGAACTCCGGCTGGACGACCGGCCTGTACGTGCAGGATCAGTGGTCGGTGACGCGCAATTTCCTGCTCACCCTGGGATTGCGCTGGGATGCCGAGATCAACACGCTGAACAACGATTTCGAGTCGCCTTTCGCGGATGATCCCGAGCTGCAGGGCATTCCCATTTTGCAGGATTTCCTGGTCGATGGCGATCGCAAGAACGACATGAACAACTTTGCCCCGCGCATGTCCTTTTCGTGGGATGTGCGAGGCAACGGCAAGACGTTCCTGCGGGGCGGCGCGGGCCTGATGTACGACCGCATCACGACGTTCATGTCGTTCTTCGAGAAGCGAGCGGCCGCGTGGCGCGTGTACAACTTCACCAACCCGGGCACGACCGATCCTGAAGTGCTGCGCGATCGCGTGCGCAACGGTCAGGGTGCCAACCTGGTCGCGCTCAACCTGCTGAAGACCAACATGCAGACGCCCTACAACGTGCAGCTTTCGCTGGGCGTCGGTCACGAGCTGGCGCAGAACCTCGCGCTCAACGTGGACTATATCCATCAGGACTCGAAGCACCTGTACGCACAGCTCACACCCAACTACCTCCAGAATGGGCAGCGGGTGCTGACCAGCAGCTACGGCAACATCACGCTGTACGATGACCAGGGCGAGGCCAAATTCGACGCGGTCGCCTTGAACCTGACCTATAACAAGGCGGGGCTCCGTCTCAACGGCGCCTACACGCTGGGTTGGTACAAGTCGACGTTCGAGGGACTGGGCGGCTACAACGACTATTCGTTCTTCATCATGCAGCCGTCGACGGGCGATGAGCGTCATCGCGCGGTGCTGTCGGGGGTAGGCGATCTGCCCTTCGGCCTCAAGCTGTCCGGCGTGTTCATCGTAGCGACGCCGCGTCCGTTCATCGCGACGGATGGCCGCGATCTCAACGGCGACAACGTCTTTACCAACGACTTCCTGAACGGCAAGGCGGATCGCACCATTCGTCCGGAGTCGTCGTGGGAGAACATGTACCGCACGTTCGACCTGCGCCTCGCCAAGTCGGTGAACCTGGGTGGCGATCGCAAGTTGAGCCTGAGCGCGGAAGCGTTCAACATCTTCAACTTCGACAACTACTCGACGTGGGATGGCCGCATGCGTGAGGGCAACGGCAACCTGCGCGAAGGCTTCAACACCTTTACGGGCGTGTACGCGCCGCGGCAGGCGCAGATCGGTGCACGCTACGAGTTCTAGACCGTGCAGTTGGTGATGTCGACGAGGGCGGCGACCAGGGTGGTCTCCGCCCTCGTTGTCTTCAGCGCGCTGGGCTGCGCCACGCAACCACCGCAAGGTGCGCTGCCCGTCGCGGACACCGTGCGCGTGTCGCAGCTGGCCAAGGACGCGGTGTACACCTATCGCTGGTATGCGGCCGGCCCTTGGGCGGTGCATGCCGTAACAGTGCGCACGGCGGCCTGTGGCATCGGGTTTCGCACCATCAAGGGGCTCGCGCGCAGGGTGGGCCGCGAGCCGACCAGTGTGATGGCGCAGCGCGCCGCCGACAGTCTCCACGTGGTGGCCGCCATCAACGGCGACTTCTTCAGTTTCGATCCGCCGGGTGTGAGTGAAGGCCCGCAGATCGCCAACGGCGTCCTGTTCAAGAGTGAAGGGCATCATCGTGAAGCGCTGGACGATCGGCAGCTGCGCCGGCAGTCCGTCTTCGCGGTCGATTCGAGGGGCCGGCCGCGCGTGCTGCACACGCACATGCACGGCTCGGTTCGGTCCGGCCGCCTGGCGCTTCCCCTGGCGGGCGTGAACGTGCCGGCCCGGGGCGATAGCGCCTTCGCGTACACGCGTTTCTGGGGCGATACCACGCCCACGGACAGCAGCGCGCTCGAGCTCATCCTGCTAGGCCAGGTGATCGCGCGGGTGGACACCAGCGCCAGCGGCGTCGAAATTCCGGATAATGGCTCGGTTGTCGCGGTACGAGGAGCCGCGCGCGCACTGGTCGGCAGCCTTGGCGCCGGTGACACAGTGCACTGGGAGGCCGCTTTCGACGGCGTGCCGGGCGCCCGCGAGATGATCGGCGGGTATCCCATGTTGTTGTTGCGTGGTAAGCCCGTTTTTCAGGATGAAGTGGGTCTGCGCAGCGCGTTTGCGGAGCGCCGACACCCGCGCGCGGCGATCGGGTTGGACCGGCGCGGGCGCGTGCACATCGTCGCCGTAGATGGCCGTCAGCCCGCTCACAGCGATGGCATGACGCTACAGGAGTTCAGCGATTTCCTGACTGCGTATGGTATTACCGACGCGTTGAATTTGGACGGTGGCGGCTCGACCACCCTTTGGACGGAGGGCCGCATCGCCAACCGTCCATCCGACACGAATGGCGAGCGCGCTGTCTCGAACGCATTGCTGGTAATCGATCAATCGCGGGCAGGTGCCTGCACGGGGAAACAATAAATGAAGAACCTTTACGTCTATTACTTCGGGAATGGTCAAGCCGACGGCAGCAAGGAAGACAAGCAGCTGCTGGGCAGCAAGGGCGCTAATCTCGCGGAAATGGTGCGGATCGGCATCCCGGTGCCGCCCGGCTTCACCATCACCACCGATGTTTGCCGGGAATACCTGAAGACCGGCTCCTATCCCGCCGGTCTGAAGGAGCAGGTCGCGTCGGCGCTGCGGCGCCTGGAAATCGACAACGGCAAGAAGTTCGGCGGCAGCGATGATCCGCTGCTGGTCTCGGTGCGCAGCGGCTCGGCCATTTCGATGCCCGGAATGATGGAAACCATCCTCAATCTCGGGCTCAATGACACGACGGTCGAAGCATTGGCGCGCAAGGCCGGCAACGCGCGCTTTGCTTATGACAGTTATCGCCGCTTCGTGCAGATGTACGGCGACGTAGTGCTGGATGTAGCGCATCACGATTTCGAGGCGCTGCTCACGGCAGCCAAGGAGCGCAAAGGCGTCGAACTGGACACGGGCCTGGAAGCCGATGATCTGAAGCAGCTGGTCGGACAATACAAGCAGCTGGTGCTGGACCAGACCGGCAAGCCCTTCCCCGCCGATCCCGAAGCGCAGCTGTGGGGCGCGATCGAAGCGGTCTTTCGTTCGTGGAACATCGAGCGCGCCGTGGCTTACCGGCGCGTGCACCAGATTTCCGACGTTCTCGGCACAGCCGTCAACATCTGCACGATGGTCTACGGCAACATGGGTGACGATTCCGGCACGGGCGTCGCATTCACGCGCGATCCGTCCACCGGCGAGAAGCAGTTCTTCGGCGAGTTCCTGATCAATGCGCAGGGCGAGGACGTTGTCGCGGGTATTCGCACCCCGATGTCGATCGACCAGATGGCGACCAAGCTGCCCTCGGCGTACCAGCAATTGCTGATCGTGCAGGACAACCTGGAGAAGCACTATCGGGAAATGCAGGACCTGGAGTTCACAGTCGAGCGCGGCCGCCTGTATCTGTTGCAGACGCGGACCGGCAAGCGCTCGGCCGCGGCGGCCGTGCGGATTGCGGTCGATATGGCGGAGAGCGGGCTGATCACGCGCGAAGAGGCGGTGCTGCGCGTGGATCCCGCCCAGCTCGACCAGCTGCTGCATCCGCGCCTCGATCCGGATGCCACGGCCGATGTGTTGGTGACCGGGCTGCCCGCGTCGCCGGGCGCGGCATCGGGGAAGGTCGTATTCGATCCGGCGATCGCGGTCGAACGGGCCGGCGCCGGTGAAGACGTCATCCTGGTGCGGCCGGAGACTTCGCCCGACGACTTCGCCGGCATGGTCGCCGCCCGCGCCATCGTCACCTCGCGTGGCGGCATGACGTCGCATGCGGCCGTCGTGGCGCGTGGCATGGGCAAGACCTGCGTGGTGGGCGCGCACAACCTCCGCGTCGATATGCAGCACGGCGAGATCCACTCGAACGGCAGGTCGCTGCACGAAGGCGAGTGGATCACGGTGGACGGCACCACCGGCCGCGTGCTGGTCGGCCAGGTGCCGACCGTGGAGCCGGAGCCCGGCCCCGAGTTCTACCAGCTGATGTCCTGGGCCGACAACATGCGGCGCCTCAAGGTGCGCGCGAATGCGGACACGCCGCAGGATGCGCGTAATGCGCGAGAGTTCGGCGCCGAGGGCATCGGGCTGTGCCGCACCGAGCACATGTTCTTCGAGGAAGGTCGTGTGCAGGCCGTGCGCGAGATGATCCTGGCCAATTCGCCGGACGCGCGGCGCGCGGCACTCGCCAAGCTGCTGCCCATGCAGCGCGACGATTTCAGGGGAATTTTCAAGGCGATGGCCGGGCTGCCGGTCACGATCCGCCTGTTGGATCCGCCGTTGCACGAGTTCCTGCCGCGCAATGCGGAGGAGATCCATACTTTCGCCACGAGCGTTGGCATGGATGAAGTGGAAGTGAAGCGCCAGGTGGACAAGCATCACGAGGCCAATCCGATGCTCGGACATCGCGGGGTTCGGCTCGGCATGTCGCACCCGGAGATCACCGAGATGCAGTCACGCGCGATCTTCGAAGCCGCCGCGGACATCATTCAGGAAGGCTTCGGCGTGCAGCCCGAGGTCATGGTCCCGCTCGTCTCGGACGTGCAGGAGCTGATCAATCAGAAGCAGCTGATCAGCCGCGTGGCCACCGAAGTCATGGCCGAGCGCAGCATCAGCATTCCGTATACGATCGGAACGATGATCGAAGTGCCGCGCGCTGCGCTCATGGCTTCGGAGATCGCGCGCGTCGCGGAGTTCTTCTCGTTCGGCACGAACGATCTGACGCAAACCGCTTACGGCATTTCGCGCGATGACGCCGCCAGCTTCCTGCCTCGCTATATCGAGACCGGCATCTTCGCCGAGGATCCGTTCCAGGTCCTGGATCGTGAGGGGGTCGGGCAGCTCGTGCAAATGGCGACGTGGGAGGGACGCCAGCGTCGCTCGACACTGAAGGTCGGTATTTGCGGCGAGCATGGCGGTGAGCCGCGTTCGGTCGAGTTCTTCGACGAGGTCGGCCTCGATTACGTGTCCTGTTCGCCATTCCGCGTGCCGGTAGCGCGGTTGGCGGCCGCGCATGCCGCGCTCAAGAACCGGCCGCGCCCGCGCTCCGCGCTGGGCGCCACCGTCCGCGAGGCGCCTGTTGCAGCAGGGGTGGGCGCCACCTAGTATCCTTCCATGGATACCTCGACGATTCTAAGGATCGTATGCACATGCGCCTTCGCGGGCGCATGTGCCGCATCTGGACCTGGCACGCCACCCGACCGGCCCGTGCCGACCGTCACCGACACGGCGGTGCCGCCGGTCCTGCGCCCGCAGCGCGAGCTGGTACTGCTCGGTACGACCGATGTCCACAACCGGCTCTATCCCTACGACTATTACACGCAGCAGGAGCTGCCCTACGGTCTCGCGCGGCTGAAGCCGCTGATCGATAGCGTGCGCGCCGCGAACGCAGGACAAACGTACCTGTTCGATTCCGGCGATCTGCTGCAGGGTAATCCGCTGGGGGTGGTTTATGCCCGCCAGCAGGCGACGCAGCCGAATCCGGTCGTACGCGCCATGAATCTGCTGGCCTACGACGGCAGCGCC
>CBJLQC010000163.1:0-6149 GCA_966424955.1 uncultured bacterium
CCGTCGCCCTGAAGGAGATCACCTTGCCTACCGACGCGGCACCGCCAGCCGGCACGCCGTTCAAAACCGCGCCCATGATCCGGACCGGCAAACGGTCCAGGGCGGAGAGCTTGGCCTCCGCGAACTCGCGGTCGGTCTGCCCGGTCCGCAACACGAGCATCATGTTCTGAGCAGCGATACCAAGGACGAAGGGATCGACACCGGCTCCCAGCGGCGGGCAGTCGATCAGAACCACTGAGTAGCTGCCGCGCGCGCGTTGAATCAACTCGGCCATGGCCGGCGATCCGAGCAGCTCGGGACCGGTTTGCAGCCGCTGCCCGCACGGAATCAGATCGAGCAGCGGATACGGGGTTCGCTGCGCAGCCTGTTCCATGCTCGCGGTGCCGCCCAACACTTCCATCAGGCCAGGCTTGCGCGTCGCCCCGACCAGGCGGTGCAATCCGCCGCGGCGGTTGTCGCCGTCGATCAGCAATGTGCGATAGCCCTGATCTGCCAGGGCCGCCGCAAGGTTCATGGCGACAAAGGACTTGCCATCGCCGGTGCCCGGGCTGGTAATGGCGGCCACGAAGCAACTCTGATTGCCGCGTGCCTGTAGCACGCCCAAACGCAACGTACGGAATGCCTCGATGACGTGCGTCGTGTTTTCGGCATCGCCGTTCACGGCGCCGTTGCGTGTCTTCAGCCGCGGAATCGCGGCGAGGATCGGCAGACGCAGACCGTGCGTGACCTCTTCGGGATAGCGAACCCGCGGATCGATCTTATCCAGCATCACCACGCCGCCGATGATCAATCCAATGCTCGCCGCGATCGCGAGCAGGATGATGCGCGTGCGGGAATCTTCGACCGGATTGGACGGTATCGCGGCTTCGTCCACGACCTTTACGTCCGGTGTGCTGCTCAACGCCGCGAGCCGTGCTTCCTCATGTCGCTGGCGTAGCATGGTGTAGATGTTGTCGGTGATGGCAACCTGACGATTGAGCCGCGCTTCTTCCATGACGCGCGGCGGAATCGCGCGCATTTCACCGGATGCCGTTTCGATGCGCTGGTGTACCTGCCCTTCACGCAGCTTCAGGTCGCTGATCAGAGAGGAGACCATCGCGGGGATCGTCTCGCGCTCCAACACCTGGAGCTCGCCGAGGGCCCGGCGTACATCCGGGTGATCATTCGTATAGCGATACTGTAATGTCCGCAGCGCGGCGCGCTTGGTGGCCAGCTCGGTCAACGCCGTCTTGAGCTCGGTCGATGCCTGCACCGCGCCGATCACCTCGAGCTCGGCCGCCGAGATGACGCCGCCGCTGGCCCGCGCGACCGCGCGCTCCAGTGCCAGGCGGTCCTGCTCGAGCTGCTCCTGCTGGAGCTTGAGCGACACGAACGTAGAGGTCAGCGGGTTGCGCGTTTCCTGTGTGCCGGCGGCCAGCGCGCCCGGGGTTTCCGTCGGCTGCGTGATCGTCGAAACCCGCTTGCTTTCCAGGGCGATCTCGGCCGTCGCCAGGTTCTGCTCGGCGAGGCGGAGCTGATCGCCCAGGATGGTGGCGAATTCGTTGAGCTTGGAGCGCTTCAGATCCGCCGCCAGGCTGACGAAGCGCTCGACCAGGGCGTTCAGGGTGCTGGCCAGGCGCACCGGATCGGTGCCCCGGAGCTCGAGCTGCATGAACGAGCCGTTCTTGGCCATGTTCGTCCCGAGCTTTTTGCCGAGCTCGCGTGCCACATCACGTGGGCGATGCACCTCGAACGGCAGCGGCTTCGTCTGCTTCAGGCGGTCGGCCGGGGGAGCCCAGGCGAAACCCACGGTCCCGCCGATCGAGTCGCCGCGCGCCGCCTTTTCCACCACGACGCCGGACTTGGTCTCGAGAACGTATTCCTTCCCATCTTCGGAGCGCCGAATCCGGTATTCGCCAGGGAGGAAGCGAGGCTTCAGCTCGAAATCCTTGAACAGCGAGGCGTACTCGGGCGCGACGTCGATATACAGCCGCTGACTCTGAACGACGTGGTCCAGCACCGCGTACGACCGCAACAGCTCCACCCAGGAGGCGGAGCTGAGCAGCTGCCCTTCCTGAATGGGACCGCGCGACCCACCGCTGGTGTTGTCGAACCAGATCTTTGATTGCACCAGGTAAGTCGGTTCGATCACCCGGCTGGCCAGTACGCCCACCGCGGTGCCCAGCACCAGGACCAGCAGGGCCCACCACTTGAACCGCACCAGTGTGGACAGATATCTGCCCAGACCGCCGGTGGGCGGCGTGCCGGCGATCGGCATGACGGCTTCGACACCACCGCCGACTTCCACCCCTCGTGGAATTGCGGCGTTGTGGCCCGAACCGACCATGGAATGATTGTCCGGCTCAATCGGAAAGTTGTTCGACATCGACCTGGCGAAAGTATGTGTTGGAGCCCAAATCCGTATGTGGGGCGTCTATGCCACTGGTGCCCTGTAGCAATCCAAGTACCGGAGGCTTGCACCCACGCAATATCGTGGAAAAGTCAGTGAATTCTCCGCTATGCGTTGTAGTTCTGCGGGGTTACGGCGGCCGTTCGCCACAAGGGTCTTGCGGAAATCGTGGTGTACGCGCCACATTTCAGCCGTTGTTTGCGCAACTATGATGCAGGGTCGCAACACCCCCGGCGGATCGGCGTTCGGCGATTCGGCGCGGTAGTACCGAGAATAGCGGTATTTCACGGGTTCGGGCGACTGGCACCGCGGTTGCACCGCCGTCGTTAGTCGATTTTCCGAAGCACCGCCAAACAGCGAAACGCTGCTCGGATTTCCTACTGCATGCAACGGTCCCGAAGATCGGGATTGAAAAAAAGGCTCCAGGGACGTTTGTGGATCTGGAAGAAGGGGTCTGCGCGTGGCCTGGGCACCGAAGGGTTTGACGTTCTACCAACACTGAGGAATTGATGGCATACGGCACCGGCGACGCCGTCGTCCACCGCAATGGCGGGGAGTTCACGGATTACACATCCGGCCCCGTGTCCAGTGCTACCGACCATTCCAGCGTCCGCATCCTGGTGGTCGACGACGAGGAGACGTTGCGCGAAAGCTGCGCGAGCGTACTGCGCGTGGAAGGGTACCACGTCAGCGTATGCGGGCGTGGTGAAGAGGCTCTGTCGCTGGTGAAGCGGGGCGGCTTCGACGTGGTGATGATCGACCTGTGCATGACCCAGGTGCCGGGCCAGGAGCTGCTGCGGGCCTGCCTGCAGGCGAAGCCGGACACGCTGGTGATCATGATGACGGGCAATCCGACGCTCAATTCCGCGATCGACATGCTGCGGGAAGGGGCATGGGATTACCTGCCGAAGCCTTTCTCGGCTGCTCACCTGCAGGTGCTGACCGGGCGGGCCGCGCATCTGGTGACGATCGCGCGGGCGGCCAACCAGCAGCGGCGCGACATCACGACGCAGCACGGCCACAGCGACAAGCTGACCATCCTGGGCAGCGCGCCGGCATTCCAGAACGCGATCAACCTGGCGCGCAAAGTCGCGACGACGGACGCCTCGGTGTTCATCACCGGTGAAAGCGGCACCGGCAAGGAGATGATCGCGCAGTTCATCCATCAGCACAGCCGGCGCAGCAGCCGGCCGCTGGTCGCGGTCAATTGCGCGGCGCTGCCCGAAACGCTGCTCGAGTCGGAGATGTTCGGTCACGTGAAGGGCTCGTTCACGGGCGCGATTCGCGACAAGGCCGGCCTGCTGGAAGCGGCGAACGGCGGCACGCTGTTCCTCGATGAGCTGACCGAGATGTCGATGGCGACGCAGGCCAAGCTGCTGCGCGTGCTGCAGGACGGCATGGTACGGCGCGTCGGCAGCGAGAGCGTGGACGCCATGGTGAACGTTCGCTTCCTGGCCGCGACGAACCGCGAACCGGAGCAGGCACTGGAGGAAGGGCTGCTGCGCCGGGACCTGTACTACCGTCTGCGGGTCGTGCCCATCCGCGTCCCGCCGCTGCGCGAGCGTCCGACCGACATTCCGCTGCTGGCTTCGTATTTCCTGGCGCACTATTGGACGCGGCACCGCGATCGCGGCGCGCCGGCGCCGTTCCTGTCGCAATCGGCCATCGAGGCGTTGCAACAGCACTCCTGGCCGGGCAACGTGCGCGAGCTGCAGAACGTGATCGAGCATGCCGTGGTGCTGCTGGAACCCGGCGCGGAGATCCAGGCGGGCGACATTCCTTTCCTGGATGGACCGGCCACGGGGTACTCGGCGCAGCCGCTCAACATGCAGTTCTCCGACGAGCAGTACCACGTGGCGCGCGAGCGCCTGATCGCCACGTTCGAGCAAGGCTATCTCGGCTGGCTGGTCGATCGCGCCGCGGGCAACATGTCGCGCGCGGCCCGCATCGCGGGCGTGGATCGCACCACCCTGTACCGCTTGATGGAAAAACACGATCTGCATCGTGACACGCGCATCAAAACGAGGTAGTGGTTGCCGGAAACGATCGGTGATCAGCCGAACGAAAATGAATCGGCGCCGCGCGCCGGAGAGCTCGCCGACGTAAGAGAAGCAGCGCGCCGCGTCGCCGCCGGCTGGACCGCGGATGCCGACGATAATGCCAGCGATGCGCTCATCCAGGGCGAGCTGGACCGGCTCGTCCAACTGCTCGAAACACACGCTCGCGACGCTGCCGAGGGCCTGGGCGCCCCGCCCCATGGATTCCTGCGGCGCCGGTTGCTGGAACAGATCCGCTCGCAGCTGCTCTCCCTCTGGTCCAGCGCGCCCCAGCCTGCGCCCGCCGCCACCATTCTCGAAACCATGAAGACGTTCGACGCCGTAGCGCGCGCGCTGGATCCGCGGCCGGCCGCCGCGGACGACGCACACGCCACGACGAACGGCCTCGAGCTGCTGGTCGAGGTAGCGCACGATTTCCGCTCCCCGCTCACCTCGATCATGTACCTCGCCGAATCGCTGCGGCGCGGCCAGGGTGGCGAGCTGAGCGAGCTGCAGCGTCGCCAGATCGGGATCGTGTACAACGCCGCGCTCACGCTCATCTCTACGGCGAGCGACGTCATCGAGCTGGCCAGCGCGGGAGAGCAGCTGGCCGATCCCGAGCCGCGCCCCTTCTCCGTCGCCGACACGCTGCAATCGGTTATCGGCGTGGTGCAGCCGATCGCGGAGGAAAAAGGGATCGCACTGCACATGGCCGCGCCCCGCGAACCGCTCCGCATGGGCAACGCAGTCGCGCTGAGCCGCGTGCTGCTCAACCTCACGACCAACGCGCTCAAATTCACCGACCGCGGCGAAGTGGAGATCGCGGTAGCTGAGGCGGGCGGCGATCGGCTCGAGTTTTCCGTGCGCGACACCGGCCGCGGCATTGCCCCTGATGTGCTGCCCACGCTCTATCAGCCTTTCCGCCGCACGGATGGGCGCAGCAGCGGCTACTACTTTTCCGGCAGCGGCCTTGGCCTCGCGATTTGCCGCAAGCTGGTTCGCGTTATGGGTTCGGATCTGCGCGTCGAATCCGAGGTCGATGTCGGCACCCGTTTCTTCTTCGAGCTGCAGCTGCCGATCGCGCGATAACGCGCGCGTGGCGGGTGGTGAAGGCGAGCGATAATGACTCTTTGTGGCAGGGCGTCAACAACGGTCGCCGTGGCGCAACGCGGAGCGGGCGCGGCCGGCGCGCAACCAATATCGCAAGTCGTTGCCATTACGTAGCTTATCTGATACGCACCCACGCCGGTTCCTCGTGCACGGGCATTGCTAATCGCTCTTACCGACATTTCTGGCGTTTCGCAGTTACACGTGTCCCCGAACGTGGAGTTTACCGGATGAACCCGGTTGTTGAACCGATCCGCCGTCCCGCGGGTGTAGCCACTCTGTATGCCAGCGGCGGCGCCTCAGCCGAGCTGATCACGACGTTTACGTTTCCGCACGCTCGTCCGAAGGCTGTTCGTGCAGCCAACTCGGAGCGCGTGCGGCGGATTCTGAATGTGGTGGTGGCGGGGGGCGGCCTGGTGCTGTGCCTGACGACCTTCCGCTGGACCACTAAGCGGGACGGCTGACGGTTGCGGGCAGGCTCCGCGACAAGCGGGACGCCCCGCGGCCCGAACCGGCTAGCTACGATTCCGCAGCAACCTGGCTCGCCTCGGCGCTCGACGCGGCCGCGCCGGCGAACGTCGGGGCGCCGGCGTTGCGGCGCTTGAACCGCGCCGAGT
>CBJLQC010000164.1:0-6140 GCA_966424955.1 uncultured bacterium
TTCGATCATCTCGAGCGGGGCAACGTCAGCCTCGACGAAGTCGATGTGCTGATCCTGGACGAGGCCGATCGCATGCTGGACATGGGTTTCCGGCCGCAGATCGAGGCGATCCTGGCGCGCATGCCGAAGGACCGGCAAACGCTGCTGTTCTCCGCGACCATGCCGAACGGCGTGCATGCGCTGGCCATGCGCATCCTGCGCGACCCGATCTGGGTCGAGACCGCCCCGCAATCCACCGTCGCGCACACGGTCGAGCAGTCGATCTACTCGGTGCGCGCCGACAAGAAGCCGGCGCTGCTGCTCGAGCTGCTCAAACAGACGCACTGGGAGCAGGTGCTGGTCTTCACCGCGCGCAAGACCGGTGCGGATGTGCTGGTCTCGCGGCTGGGCGCGGCCGGCATTTCCGTCGAAGTCCTGCATGGCGACAAGGACATGCGCCACCGCAAGCGCGCGCTGGAGACCTTCGCGGATGGCAAGGTGCAGGTCCTGGTGGCGACCGACGTCGCGCAGCGCGGCCTCGACATCGAAGGCATCAGCCACGTCGTCAATTACGATGTGCCGCGCAATCCCGAGGATTACGTGCACCGCATCGGCCGTACCGGCCGCGCGGGCGCGGAAGGCATCGCCATTACGTTTATGTCGGGCGGGGAGCTGGCAGCCGTGAATGACATCGAGCGCTTGCTCGGCCGCAAGCTGCCCCGCGTGTCACTGCCCGGCTTCGATTATGGCGATGGCGGCGCGCCGGCCGATGCCGCGCCCAAGGTGGTGGCCAAGACCACGCGCACGGGCGGACGCATGGGCTCACGCAATGCGGCCGAGCTTTCGCCGGAACAGCTGAGAGAGCTGCTCAAAGTCGGGTGAGCCGCGGAAATTGGAACTGCGTAAAACCGGGACTGGAAAACCGCGACTGGAGAATCGGTACTTAACACCGTGACTGGAAAGCGATAGAAGCGTAAAGGCGTGAACTTCGGATGAATCTCACGCCTTTTCCGCATCTACGCAGTTAACGCAGTCCAGTCACGATGTTTTAGTACCGGTTTTTCAGTCCCGGTTTTCCAGTCCCGGTTTACGCAGTTACCGGTGTTTATGCTCGTCGCCGAACATGATCGAGTAAACGAGCAGCCCACCGGAGATGAACGCCACCAGGAAAAGCAGCATCGCGAACGCCGGGTAGCCGAAGATGGTCCAGCTGGACGGCACGCGCAGCATGAGGGCCGCGCCGATCGTGCACGCCGCGATGATCAGGCCCACCGTGATGCGGTTCGCGATCTTCTGCATGCCTTCCATCAGTTTCACTTCATCGAACGCATCGACTTTCAGCGTGAGCTGATCGTTGGCGACCTTCTCGAATACGCGATTCATGCGCCCCGGGAGGTGCTGCACGAAATCGTTCAGCTCCATGACGGTGGCCGCGATGTTGCCGGGCGACATCAGCTTGCTGAGCCGCTGGCGCATCAGTTCGGAGGCATGACGGCGCACGGCGTCGTTGGGGTCGAACTCGGGTGCGAGAATGCGTGAGACCAGATCCAGGTTGAGCAGCGTCTTGCCCAGCAGCGTCAGCTCGGGCGGCAGCCGCAAGCCGTTCTGGGCCGCGCTGCGCGTAATCTCCAGCACGACCCGTCCGGTATCGAGCTGCGCCATCGTCGTGGTCTGATGCTGCGCGACCAGCTGGCTCACTTCGCGGACGTAGCTCTCCCGCTCGAAATGGTTGGTGATCGTGCCCATCTCGATGGCGATTTCGCTCGCCGCCTCGCCTTTGCCCTCGCTCACCGCGAGCAGGAGCTTCAGCAGATTCTGCTGCATGACCGGCGCAATGCGGCCGATCATGCCGACGTCGATCAGGGCCAGCCGTCCGTCATACGTCAGAAAGACGTTGCCGGGATGCGGATCCGCGTGGAAGATGCCATCAACGAGGATCTGCTTGAGGTAGGCCTTGAACAACTGCTCGCCCAGCGCATCGCCGTTCATTTCCATGCGCGCCAGCGGGCTGAGATCGGTGATCTTCCGGCCGCTGATGTAGTCCATGGTGAGGACGCGCGAGGTGGTATAGTCCTCGACCGGCTCGGGGACGATGATCAAATCGAATTCGGCGAGGTTGCGACGCAGCGTCGTCAGGTGCTGCGCTTCCTTCAGATAGTCCAGCTCCCGCACCATCGAGCGGCGGAACTCGTCCAGCATCGCGCCGAACTGCACGCGCTCGCCGGCATCGGTATGCTTGTCGGCGAATTCCGCAATGTCGGCCAGCGCTTCGATGTCGGCCGCGATCTGCTCGCGGATGCCCGGCCGCTGCACCTTGACGGCTACGCACCTTCCGTTGCGCAGCAGTGCGCGATGCACCTGTCCGAGTGAGGCAGCCGCGATGGGCTCCGGGTCGAACTCGGCGAACGCCTTGGAGAGCCGCACGCCCAGCTCCGCCTCGACGATTTGCTCGACCTGCGCGAACGGGAACGGCTCGATCTTGTCCTGCAGTCGCTGCAGTGCCTCCATGTAGGCGGGCGGCAGGAAATCCGAGCGGGTGGACAGTAGCTGCCCCAGCTTGATGTAGGTCGGGCCCAGCCGCTCCAGGTCGTCGGCCAGCTGCCCGGCGGTTTCGGCGGTAGCCTCAACCTGGCCGGGGGTGACCGCCTCGTCCTCCTCGGCCAGCGCCTGCTCCAGCCCGGCATTCCGGACCAGGTCCGAGTTGCCGTACTTGACCAGCATTCGGGCGAGTGCGCCGTAACGCTTCAAGTGCTTTGGATGCAATGAAATCCCCATAACGGGCGCTTTCCAGTTGCAAGGGCTGTGCAAGCATCTGGCCCGGCAACGTCCTAGTCCTCCGGAGGGGCAATTCCACGGAGGAGCGTTATGAGAGCGTTACTGGTCGCCGCCCTGCTGGCGGCAAGCGCCGCGCCGGCCGCGGCACAGGGCTGGATCGATGGCGTGCAGAAGGTCAGGACGGCGGTCAGCGTGCAGGTCAGCGGCCGCATCGCCCGCGTCGAAGTCGAAGAGTGGTTCCGTAATAACGGCGGGGCGCTGGGTGAAGCGGACTACCTGTATCCGCTGCCGAGCGGTGCGGTGTTCAACAACTTTTCGCTGTTCCAGGGTGACAAGGAGCTGCGCGGCGAAACCATGAACGCCGAGCAGGCGCGTGCGATCTACGAGGACATCGTTCGCCGCAAGAAGGATCCGGCGCTGATCGAGCTGGCCGGGCATGGCCTGCTGCGATCGCGCGTGTTCCCGATCGCGCACGGCGAGACGCGCAAGATCACGCTGCGCTACACGCAAGTGCTGCCGCGCGCCGGCGATGCACTGCAATTCAAGTACGCGGCCGGGCTCCGGCAAAATGTGCGCGGCATGCCGATCGCATCGCCGCGCCGTCCCGATGTCGCCATGCCGGTCGTGCGTGATGGCGGCGAGCTGACCTTTACCATGGTGATCGACGACGCCAACGCGTTCGGCGACCCGTTCTCGCCGACGCACGAGCTGCGCGTGCAGCGCAGCGGCCGCCGGCTCACCGTGCGCCCGCAGGATGACCTGACCGGCGATTTCGAGCTGTTTCTCCCGATGACGCGCGGACTCATTGGGATGACGCTGGTCGCGCATCGTCCGTCCGGCGAGCCCGGCTTCTTCATGCTCACGCTCTCGCCGGCCAACACCGGGAGCGAGCCCGCCGTGGCGCGCGACATTACCGCGGTGGTCGATGTGTCCGGCTCGATGTCGGGCGAGAAGATGCTGCAGGCGCGTAATGCGCTGCACGCGCTGCTGGAAACGCTCAATGCCAACGATCGATTTCGCCTGATCGCCTTTTCCGACCAGGTGCGCAGCTATCGCCGGGAATGGACGGTGGCCACGCCAGGCGCGCGCGACGCGGCCCGCGAGTGGATCGACCGTCTGCAGGCCGAGGGCGGCACCAACATCTCGGGTGCGTTGCGCGAAGCATTCGACGCTGTCTCGCCGGAGAGCCGTGTCCCGTTCGTCATTTTCATTACAGACGGATTGCCATCGGTCGGCGAGCAGAACCCGGAGCGGATCGCCGCGCGCGTCGAGCAGGAACGCGGACGCACGCGGGTCTTTGCCTTCGGCGTCGGCTACGACGTCAACACCTACCTGCTCGACCGGCTGAGCGCGGCCGCACGCGGGAGCACGCAGTACGTGCAGCCATCCGAAGATGTGGAGCGTGCCATCGGCCGGCTGGCGCAGAAGATCCAGCGCCCGGTGCTCACCGACCTGCGCATCGTGCGCGCGCCGGCCAGGATAGATGAAGTCTATCCCGGGCAGCTGCCCGACCTCTTCGCCGGAGAAGAGCTGGTCATTCTGGGCCGCTACGACGGCCGCAACAACATCCGCGCGCCGATCACGATCACCGGCCGGCGTGCCGGCCGCACCGAGACGTTTACGACGGTTGCCGAGCTGCCGGCGCACGAGCCGAGCAACGACTTCATGCCCAAGCTGTGGGCCGCGCGCAAGGTCGGTGTGCTGGCGCAGCAGCTCAAACTGGAAGGCACGAACCGCGAGCTGCTCGAAGAACTGCGCGAGACCGCACTGCGCTATGGCATTGTGAGCGAGTACACGTCATATCTGGTGCTCGAGGAAGACGCGCAGCTGCCGCCGCCGGTCGCGGTTGGTCGCGCCGCGGGCAATGCGCCGCGCGGCTTCCGGGAGTCGGTGGCCGCGGCACCGGCAGCCAGTGGCCAGGCAGCCGTGATGAAAGCAGAGTCGATGCGGCGCGCCCGCGAAGCCCGCAGTGCCGCCGACCTGGCGAGCGCGGAAGCCGTCCTGAACCAGGCAAGTGGCGGTAACGGCGATCGGCGTGTCGTGGGCGGGCGCACCTTCGAGGAGCGCAACGGCGTGTGGACCGACGTGCGGTGGCAGCCGCCCACCGAGACGGTCGACATCGAGCCTTTCAGCAACGCGTATTTCGCAGTGCTGCGCGCGTTGCCGGAGCTGGAGCCGATCTGGAAGACGCTGCCCTCCAGCGTCACCGCCGGCAAGCGCGTGTCGGTTGGCGTAAAGAACGGCGGCCGCAAGCAGCTGACGGACGTGCAGCTGCGCGAGCTGGTGGCGAAGTTCAGAAGCTAGACAAACCGGGATCGGGCTCGTCCTCGGGATCGGGATCGGGTTCATCCGTGGGCCCGAGGACGAGACGATCCCGATCCCGATCCCGAAAACAGAGAGCAATTTGAGCGACTGGGCGGCCGTATACCGCGATACCTATGAGGACCTGGTTCGCTTCCTCTACCGCAAGGTGTGGGATGCGGAGCGGGCTCATGACCTGGCGCAGGAGACCTTTCTGCGCTGTCTGCGGGATCGCGCCACCCTGGAGGGCGTCGGCAATGAGCGTGCATTCGTATTTACGGTCGCCAACAACCTGGCGCGTGACGAGGCGCGCTCCGTGATACGTCGCAAGAAACACCTTGCGCTGCTCAAGAGCGAGGCGGTCACCAGCACACCCGCACCGGTAGCGGAGGATGTGCTCGAGCGCGAGCGGCGACAGGCCCTGGTCGAGCAGGCGTTGGCGCAGCTTTCCGATCGCGACCGCGAAGTGCTGCTGCTGTGGGATGCCGGGTTGACCTACCAGGACATCGCGGCGCAGACCGGGCTGTCGATCGGCGCCATTGGCACGACCCTGTCACGCGCGCGCCGCCGCCTGGTCGAGACGTACGAGAACATGGAAGGGAATCAGCATGTCGCACGTGGATGATGGTGAGCTGACCGCATACGCGGATGGTGCCTATCCGGCGCATGATCCGGAGGCGCTGCGCATTGGCGCACACTTGTCCACGTGCGAGAATTGCCGCGCGCGGCTCGAGCTGGCGCACGCGCTGCGCGATCGCGCGGCCGAAGTCCTCGGCTACGCGGCGCCGACGCGCGTGCAAATGCCGGCCTTCGAATCGCTCGAGGCCAGGCTCGCCCTGCCTGCGCGCCGTCCGCGGCGGACGATTCCGCTAGCCTGGGCCGCCAGCATCATCATGGCACTCGGGCTGGGCTGGTTCGGCCGCGGCTTCTGGCAGAACCCGCCCGAAATGCGCGAAATGGCAGTCCGTGAGGCGCCGGTGACCGGGCAGGCTACGCCCAATGAGGATGCGGTGCATCAGAATGCGGCAGGTCCGGCTGCAGCCCCGGCCGCACCGCCGACCGCCGCGCCGGCGCCCGGGCCGTCG
>CBJLQC010000165.1:0-6136 GCA_966424955.1 uncultured bacterium
TCGACGCAGGCGGAAAGCACCAGCGCGACGAGACCCACGGACAGCAAACGGCTACCAGACATGAAGCACTCCCGGGGTGAGTTGGTCAGCAAAACGGCCGTCTTGGCCGGAACCCACGAATTTGTTGTTGGGGACGTCCCTAAGGCTAACTGCTACAGCAACTTATGTAAAGGCGCCATCAGTCGCTCCAGCGCTTCACGGCAAGGCAGACGTTGTGACCGCCGAAGCCGAAAGAGTTGGAGACCGCATATTCGACGCTTCGCTCCAGCTTTTGGTTGTGCGCATAGTTCAGATCGCACGCCGGATCGGGCGTTTCGAAATTGATGGTCGGCGGGATCTGCCCGGTCTGGCAGACCAGCGCGCTGATGACGGTCTCGACCGCGCCGGCGGCACCGAGCAGGTGACCGGTCATCGACTTGGTCGAGCCCATGACCAGGCGGTACGCGTGGTCGCCGAACACCGCTTTCACGGCCAGCGTTTCGTTCAGATCGTTCATCGGCGTCGACGTGCCGTGCGCGTTGATATAGTCGATGTCGGTCGTTTGCAGGCCGGCATCGTCCAGCGCATGACGCATGGCCAGCTGCGCGCCGGCGCCTTCCGGTGCGGGTGCAGTCAGGTGATAGGCGTCCGCGCTCTGGCCGTAGCCGACCACCTCGGCGTGGATGTGAGCGCCGCGCGCGAGTGCATGCTCGAGCGTTTCGAGCACGACGACGCCCGACCCTTCACCCAGGACAAAGCCGTCACGGCCGGCGTCGAACGGGCGGCTGGCCGTGGCCGGTGAATCGTTGCGCGCGGACAGCGCCTTCATGTTTCCGAAACCCGCGATCGTCATGGGTGTGACCGTCGCTTCGGCGCCTCCGGTAACCATGACATCGGCATCACCGCGCTGCAGGATGCGGAAAGCGTCACCCACCGCATGTGCGCTCGATGCGCATGCGGAGACCGTGCAGTAGTTGGGGCCGCGGAAACCATAGCGCATGGACACGTGGCCGGCCGCGATGTCGGGAATGAACATCGGGATGAAGAAGGGACTGATGCGCTTCGGGCCGCGCTCGACCATCACGCGCGCCTGCTCCTCGAACGTCGCGATGCCACCGATCCCGCTGCGGATGATTACGCCCACACGGTCGCGACCGACCTGGTCGTTGTCCTTCAGCCCCGCTTCGACGACCGCCTCTTCGGCGGTCCAGATGGCAAATTGCGCGTAGCGGTCGGTCCGCTTCGCTTCCTTGCGGTCCAGCACCGGCTCCGGCGTCCAGCCCTTCACTTCGGCCGCAAAACGGACGTCGTAATCGTCGCTGATCTCGAAGTTCGTGATGGTGGCCGCACCGCTCTTGCCGGCCAGCAGTGCCTCCCACGAGCTCCGAACCCCGTGTCCGACCGGTGTGAGCAAACCCATGCCGGTAATGACGACGCGATGCCCTCGTGCGTTCTTCGTTTCCATCTCTGCGTTTCTCGGCGGCCTCGGCGTTACTGGACGCCCTTGTCCTTCAGATACTTGATCGCATCACCGACGGTCTGCAGGGTCTCCGCATCCTCGTCGGGGATCTCGATGCCGAATTCCTCTTCAAACGCCATGACCAGTTCGACCGTGTCGAGTGAATCGGCGCCCAGGTCTTCTACAAACGAAGCCTCCGGCGTGACCTTCTCGGCCTCCACGCCCAGCTCGTTGATGATGATCTCTTTTACCTTCGCCTCGGTGTCCGCCATAAATCCTCCCCTTTAGTAAACCTCGTTCTTACATCACCATGCCGCCGTCGACCACCAGCACCTGGCCGGTAATATATCCCGCGTCCGGACCGCTCAGAAACCGGACGACGCCGGCTACATCCTCCGGACTGCCCAGCGTGCCGAGCGCGATCTGCCCGAGCAGCGTGGTGCGCGCGACGTCACTCAGCTCGGCGGTCATTTCCGTCTCGATAAAGCCCGGTGCCACCGCATTGACCAGGACGTTGCGACTGGCCAGCTCCTTGGCGACCGCCTTGGTCAACCCGATCAGACCGGCTTTGGAGGCGGCATAGTTAGCCTGCCCCGCGTTGCCGGTCAAGCCGACGACACTGGTTATGTTGATGATGCGCCCGCGCCGGCGGCGCATCATGCCGCGGGCCGCGGCACGGGTCAAATTGAACGCGCCTTTCAGGTTGGTATCGAGCACCTTCTGCCAGGCTTCATCATCGATGCGCACCAGCAGGTTGTCGGCCGTGACCCCGGCGTTGTTGATCAGAATGTCGATGCCGCCCAGCTCCTGCTCGACCTGCTTCACCAGCGCATCGACCGCCCTGGAATCGGCGACATCGCAGGCATAGCCCTGGTGACCCGTGCCCGCGAGCATGGCGGCAACCGCCTGCGCGCGCGCGCCGTCACGCCCGACCACGGCCACGCGCGCGCCATCCGCGGCGAGCCGCTCGCAAATGGCTTTGCCGATGCCGCGGCTGCCACCCGTTACCAGCGCGACCTGTCCGCCTAACTCTGCCATGCGTTCACCTCTTCCGCGGTGCCCACTGCGCGCGCCCTGACGTTGCGGTCGATGCGTTTCATCAAGCCACTCAGCACGGCGTTAGGGCCCAGCTCGATCAGCTCGGTCACGCCCGCGTCGATCATGGTACGCACGCACGCCGTCCAGCGCACCGCCGAGGTCAGCTGCCGGATCAACAAGCGCCGCGCCTCGACGACATCCGTCACGGGCCCGGCGGTGACGTTGGAAATAATCGGGAACTTCAAGGGCTTCAGCTCGACATCGTCGAGCTGCACGCGCAATCCCGGCTCGGCGGGCTCCATGAGCGGCGAATGAAAGGCGCCGCTGACGTTGAGCTGCACGGCTTTCTTCGCACCTGCCTCCCGGGCCAGCGCCATTGCCGCCTGCACGGTCGGCACATCGCCACTGATCACCAGCTGACCAGGTGCGTTGTAATTGGCCGGCACTACTTCACCTCCGCGCGCGGACGCTTCTATGCAGACGCGCTCGAGGGCGGCGTCCTCCATGCCCAGAATGGCCGCCATCGTCCCGGGCCGATCCTGCCCGGCGCGGAACATCAGCTCGCCGCGCCGGCGCACGGTGCGCACTGCGTCGGCAAACGCCATCGAGCCGGCCGCTACGTAGCCGCTGAATTCACCGAGCGAATGGCCCGCCGCAAACGAGATCGGCGGCAAGCGGTCGGCCAGCACGCGAAACACTGCGATGGAATGGACCAGTATGGCGGGCTGCGCATTGTGCGTGCGTGTCAGCTCCGCCTCCGGACCATGCCACATGACGGACGAAAGCGACGTGCCCAGCACGTCGTCGGCTTCCTGGAAGGTGTCACGGGCAAGCGGAAAGGCCTCGGCGAGGTCCTTCCCCATGCCGACGAACTGCGATCCTTGTCCGGGGAATAGCAGCGCTACCAACGGACGACCGAGGCACCCCAGGTGAAGCCTGCCCCGAAAGCGACCATGAGCAGGTTGTCGCCCGGCTTGATGCGCCCCTGCTCGACGGCCTCGTCCAGGGCAATGGGCACCGTGGCCGAGCTCATGTTGCCGTAACGGTCGACGTTCACGAAGACCTTCTCCATGGGGATCTTCGCGTACTTCGCGGTCGCTTCGATAATCCGGATGTTCGCCTGGTGCGGAATCATCAGATCGATGTCGTCGCCGGTCATGCCGGCCCGCATGAGCGCCTGGTCGGCGGCTTCCGCCATCGAGCGGACCGCCGCCTTGAAGACTTCACTGCCGGCCATCTTCACGAAGTGCGATTTTTCGTCGAGCACCGCTACATCGAACGGGACTTTCACGCCACCCGCCGGCCGCCACAACAGCTCGGCGAGCGTGCCATCCGAGCGAATGAAGCTGGACAGCATGCCGCGCCCGTTTTCGGCCTTTCTCATGATGACGGCGCCGGCGCCATCACCAAACAGTACCGAGGTCGAGCGATCGGACCAATCGACGATGCCCGTCATCTTCTCCGCGGAAATCACCAGCGCGATCTCGGCCCGGCCGGCCGCGATGTGACCTTCCGCGATTTCCATCGCGTAGATGAAACCGGTGCAGGCCGCCGAGATGTCGTAAGCAGCCGCATTCTTGGCGCCCAGCACGGCCTGGATATCGCACGCCGTGGACGGCAGCAGGCGATCCGGCGTGGCGGTAGACACGACGATCAGATCGATCTCGCCGGGCGCCACGTGGGCTCGCTCCATGGCCACCAGCGCCGCACCCACACCCATGTCGGCGGCCCCCATCTCCTTCGGTGCGATGCGCCGCTCGACGATGCCGGTGCGCTGACGGATCCATTCGTCGCTGGTATCCATCATCTTGGCGAGGTCGAAATTGGTGACGACTCTATCCGGCAGGAACCGTCCCGTCGATGCGATCTCCACGATCGGCTTCGGACCCTTCATGCACCCTCCGCCACAAACTCGTTCGAATGTGCGGCCATCTCACGCTTGATGTGACCCACCAGGTCGCGCTGGCCCGACTGCAGCGCCGCGCGGACGGCGTTGCGAATCGCGCGCGGCGGCGAATCGCCATGACAAATGATCGAGATACCGTTCAGACCGAGCAGCGGCGCGCCCCCATACTCGGTGTAATCGAAATGATGAAACAGCTTGTTCAGGTCGAGCTGCGCGCCCGCCGACTTGAGCTCGCGCCGCAGCAGGTTGAACATGAAGCCGGCGATCGATTCGTAGAATTTCAGCAGCACGTTCCCCGCGAAGCCGTCGGTGACCAATACATCGCACACGCCCTTCACGATGGCGCGGCCTTCCACGTTGCCGACGAAGTTGAGATCGCTTTCGGCCAGCAGGTTGTGCGCGGCCACCGCCAGCTCGTCGCCTTTTTCCGGCTCCTCGCCGATATTCAGCAGCCCCACGCGCGGCGTCTCGCAATTCAGCACATCCTGCGCGTAAACCGCGCCCAGCCGCGCGAACTGAACAAGATGGTGCGGCTTGCAATCGACATTGGCGCCCGCATCGATGAGCAGCGTCGGCGCGCCCGCGGTCGGCAGAATGGTGGACACCGCCGGCCGATCGACCGACGGAATCGGCCGCAACAAAAACAAAGACGCGGCCATCACGGCACCGGTCGAGCCGGCACTGATGAACGCGTCTGCTTTGTCTTCCTTTTGCAGCTGCAAACCGCGCACGATCGAGCTGTCCGGCTTGCGCCGCACGGCCGTCGCCGCCGAGTCGCTCGGCAGGATGATCTGCGTGGTGGCGAGAATCTGCAGCCGATCGCGTGGATATTCGCCGGCCTGCGCCAGCTCACGCTCGATGGCTTGCTGATCACCGGCGAGCATCAGCTCGAAGTCACCGGGCAGCTCACGCAACGCCTGGACCGCACCCTGCACTTCCGTGGCCGGGTGACGATCCGTTCCCATGGCGTCGAGTACGATCCGCATTACGGGACCCGAACCATGTGTGTGCGAATCAGATTTCTTCGACTTCTACTACCTGCTTGCCGCCGTAGTACCCGCAGCTCGGGCACACGCGGTGCGGCTGCTTCGGATCGCCGCAACGTGGGCAGCGATTCACGGACGGCTTCTCGGCGACCTGCGCGCCCCGACGCTTGCGACGACGCTGCTTCGAAACTCTTCTCTTAGGTACCGCCATCTTGGTCCTTGCCTAGTTTTGACAGTGCGGCCCACCGCGTATCGACATGCTCGGGCTCACAGCTGCAGGTTGATTCGTTCAGATTCGTGCCGCAGCTCGGACACAGACCCGGGCACGCCTCACGGCAGATCACGAACTCCGGTACAGCCAGCACCAGGTGCTCGCGAATCGCATGCGTAAGGTCCAGCTCGTTGCCCTTGGCGGGCAGCGCGTAAACCTCGTCCGCTTCGGCGTCCGCCTCTGAAACCCCGGCACGGAACAGCAGTGCCAGCTCCTCGCGGACCGGCGTGGCGACCTCGGTCAGACAGCGGCGGCAGGCCATGATCGCCTCGCCCGCCAGCGTACCGCGCACCAACACGTCGTGTCCCGCCTGCTGCGCTTCCAGATCCAGCTCGAGCGGCCCGCCCATCGCGAAGCCGAGTCCCTGCAGCAGCGCGTCCTCGGCCGGCACCACAGCGTCGACTTGGAGGCGCTTTTTCCGCGCCAACTGCCCCAGATCGACTTTCAGCATAGCTGTGAAAATTAACTAAGCTATTGCCCTATAGCAAGTTCACCTG
>CBJLQC010000166.1:0-6115 GCA_966424955.1 uncultured bacterium
TCACCGTGGCCGAGCTGCGATGATTCCGCAGCACCTGGTGGAAGAGGTGCGCGCGCGCGCCGACATCGTCGAGGTGATTGGCCAGCACGTGCAGCTCAAGCGCGCCGGCAAGGACTACAAGGCGCCCTGTCCGTTTCACAGCGAGCGGACGCCCTCCTTCTACGTGGTGCCGTCCAAGGGCTTCTACAACTGTTTCGGCTGCGGCGAAAAAGGCGATGTCTTCACCTTCCTCATGAAGAAGGCAGGCCTCAACTTCAACGAGGCTGTGCGCCAGCTGGCGGCTCGCGTCGGCGTCGATATTCCGGCGGATACGCAGCATGCCACTGACGATCCGCACAAGAAGCTGTACGAAGCCGTGGCGTTCGCCGCGGATTTCTTTCAGACGGCATTGTGGGGCGATGCGCGCGGTGAGCGGCCGCGCCAGTACCTGGTTTCCCGGGGCATCAGCCGGGAAACCGCGGAGCGATTCGGCATCGGTTACGCACCCGACGCCTGGCGCGAGCTGCGCGAGGCGGCGCACAAGCACGGCATCGACGACGACGTGCTGCTCGCGGCCGGCCTGATCAAGGAAAGCGAACGAGGCGAAGAGCCATACGACCGGTTCCGCGACCGCATCATCTTCCCGATCGCGGAAACGACGGGACGAACCGTCGCGTTCGGCGGCCGGATCCTGCGCGCGAGCGAGGGCGCGCCCAAGTACCTGAACTCGCCCGAGACTGCGATCTACCAGAAGGGACGGCTGCTCTACGGCCTCAACTGGTCGCGCAGCGCGATCCGTCGCGAAGGACTGGCGCTGGTCGTTGAAGGGTATATGGACTACGTTTCGCTGGCCTCCGCCGGGATCGATCATCTGGTCGCCGGCATGGGGACGGCGATGACACCCGAGCAGGCCATGCTGCTGGCGCGCTACTCACGCAAGGCGGTCCTGCTCTACGACAGCGACATGGCCGGGTTGAAAGCAACCTTCCGGACCGGTGACGCGCTGCTGCGCGCAGGCGTCGAGCCGCTGGTCGCGACGCTGCCCGCCGGCGAGGACCCTGATTCGCTGGCGCGCAGTGGCGGGGCGGCCGGCATTGCGCAGGTGGTCGCGGCAGCTATCGATGTGCTCGATCGCAAACTCCAGATTCTGGAGGAGCGCGGCTTTTTCGCCGACATTGAGGGCGTGCGCCACGCGCTGGACCGCCTGCTGCCCACGGTACGGGCCGCTGCGGATCCGGCTCTGAAGGACATTTACGTGGCGCGCGTGGCCCAGCGCACCGGGGTGCGGCGCGAAACCATCGAGCAGGCGCTGACATCGGACCGCCCGCTCTCGAATGCGGTGGCCGGCCGCCGCAGTGACCGTCTGGGCATGGACCGCCGCAGCGGCGACGAGCGGCGGGAAGCAGAAACCAGAACCAGGGACCAGCTTGGCGCGGAAAGAGAACTACTGCACTTCCTGCTATTGGATTCGTCCCGGATTCAAAGTGCCGCGACGCATCTCGAGCCCAGGCACTTTCACGATCCCCAATACCGCGAGATCTTCGAGTGGATGCTGACGGACGGCGACAACCGGGAGCTGCTGTCCGCCGAGGCGCAAAGCGCGTTGTCGGTCATCGAAGCGAAAAAGACCGAATTCGGCGAGGGCGATATTGCATTTGGCGACATTGTTGCAGATCTATTGATCCGGCCGCTGCAACATCAGAAACGCATGCTGGTCAGGAAGCTCCGGCAGGCTACGGCCTCCGATGAAGAAGGTATCTTGCGGGAATTAATGAGCATCGAAGCAGACATCCATCGCATCACGCAGGGGACGAAACTCGGCTTCAAGGCAACCAGGTATCGTCGCGTGCGGGTGCGAACCGACCATCCAGTCACGGGACAGAGCGAATGAACGAGCTGTATTCCTCGTTGTTGCAGTTGCAGGAGATCGATCAGCAAATCTCACAGGCGGAAAGCCGGCTCAACGCACTCACCCCACGTATCACGCAGCTTCGCAGCCCTCTCACCGCCCTCGAACAGGAATCCGCGGACATACGCGGCCAGCTCGACAAACTTCAGCACAAGGTACGCAAACTCGAGCACGGTGCCGACAACAAGCGGCAGCGGCTGAAGGCGTTCGAGGAAAAAGCGCAAAAATCGCGGCGCCACGACGAGGCGGCTGTCAGAGCCGAGATGGATCTTATACGCGGAGCAGTCGAGGCCGAGGTGGCCGAGCTGGAAGAGACTTCCATGCAGGTGCGACGCGGGGAAATGAAGCTGGACGAGCTGGCGCGCAATTCGAGCAAAGTCGAGGAAGACATTGCCCCGGAGCTGCGCGAGATCGAGGCGGAGCGCGCGACGATGCAGCGCGAGCTGGAAGCGCTGCAGCACAAGCGCGAGGCCCACGCCGGGCACATGAACAAGGCCGCGGTGCGGCTCTACGATCGCGTGCGCATGGGCAAGCGCGCGGCGCTGGCGCCGCTCACGACAGACGGCGCGTGCGGCAGCTGCTTCAACGTCGTGCCGCTGCAGGAGCAAACGGAGATCCGTCTCGCGAACGGCATCCGCCGCTGCGAGGCGTGTGGTGTTATTTTGTATGCCGCTGAATGAATAGTCTATTGGAGCAAACGGTTGCGCCGCGCTGGATCGCGCGCGCGGAACCGAACCCGGAAGTTGCCGACCTGCTGGCGCGCGAGCTGAACCTGCCCGCCGCCCTCTGCCGTCTCCTGGCCCTGCGTGGCTTCACGCAAGCCGACAGCGCCAAGCAATACCTCAAGCCGCGCCTGGAAGAGCTGCACGATCCTTTCCTGCTGGCCGGCATGGACGCAGCCGTCGCCCGGCTGCGCCGCGCGGTGCGCGACGGCGAGAAGATTTTTGTCCACGGCGATTACGACGTCGATGGCATTTGCTCGGCCGCGCTCTACACGCGCGTGCTGCGCTCGCTGGGCGCGACCGTGCAGGCGTTCGTGCCGCACCGCATTACGGATGGCTACGATCTCGGTCATGCGGGCGTGCGCGCGGCCGCCGAGTTCGGCGCCAGCGTCATCCTGACCGGCGACTGCGGCATCGTTGCGCACGATGCGGTAAGCGCGGCCCGCGACCTGGGCATTGATGTGATCGTCACCGACCATCACACGCCGGGCGACACGCTGCCCGACTGCGCGGCCGTCATCAATCCCAATCGCAGCGACTGCGGATATCCGGAGAAGGGCCTGGCCGGTGTCGGTGTGGCCTTCAAGCTGTGCCAGGCGCTGGCCACGGTGCATGGCCTGCCGCACGACGCGCTCTGGTACTATCTCGATCTGGTCGCGGTCGCGACCATCGCCGACCTGGCGCCGCTGACGGGTGAGAACCGCACGCTCACGCGGTACGGGCTGAAGGTGCTCAAGGAAACGAAGAACCCGGGGCTGGCGGCGTTGCTGCGGACCGCCGGACTGAGCGAGCATCCCGTGCTCGCCGCCGGCCAGATCAGCCATGTGCTGGCGCCGCGCATCAACGCGGTCGGCCGCATGAGTGAGGCGGCGCGCGGCGTGAAGCTGCTGTTGGAAGACGATCCGGCGAATGCCCACGCCATCGCGCAATCGCTCGAGGATGAGAATCGCACCCGGCAGGAAGTCGATCGCGCGACGTTGGCGCAGGCGCTCGACATGCTGGAGGGAGACTACGATCCGGAACGCAACCGGGTGATCGTGCTGGCCGCCGAGGGGTGGCATCCCGGGGTGATTGGTATCGTCGCTTCGCGCGTCGTGGAGCTATTGCATCGCCCCACCATCCTGATTGCTTTGGAGGAGGGGGGCGAGCGCGGCCGCGGCAGCGCGCGCTCGATTCCAGCATTTCATCTGTACAACGCGCTGCACTCCTGTGCGCACCACCTCGAGCGCTTCGGTGGCCACAAGTACGCTGCCGGGATGGAAATCCGTGCCGAGAACATTCCACTGCTGCGCGCCGACCTGGAAGCGTATGCCGCGGGCGTGCTCCAGCCGGAAGACCTGGTGCCCGAGCTCTGCTACGATCTCGAGCTGCGTCTGCCGGAAGCCAACGCAGACCTGCTGCGGCTGATGCGGCACCTCGGCCCGCACGGCGTGGGCAATCCATCGCCGGTCTTCGTGGCGCGCCAGGTGTCCATAGCCGGGTATCCCAAGGTGGTGGGCGAGAACCATGTGAAGCTTCAGCTCACCCAGGACGGGACGCAGCTGGCGGCCATCGGATTTCGCATGGCCAACCGGCTGAACGATCTGGATTTGACGAGAACTCCTATCGACGTCGCATTCCAGCTCCATCTCGACCGCTTCAACGGCCGGGAATACCTCCAGGCAAAGTTGTTGGATCTGCGCGCTTCGGCATGAGGATCATCGCCGGCCGCTGGCGGGGCCGCATCATCGATGCGCCGCCCGGCCGCAAGACCCGCCCTACCTCGGACCGCGTGCGCGAAGCGTGGATGAGCGCGCTGCAGACGGAGATCGCGGGCAGCCACGTCCTCGATCTGTTTGCCGGCTCGGGCGCGCTCGGCTTCGAGCTGCTGTCGCGGGGCGCCCACCATGTCACCTTTGTCGAACGGGGCACGCCCGCGCTGCGCACGCTGAAGATCAACGCCGGCAAGCTGGATCTCCCGGAATCCGAATTCACCCTCGTGCGCGCCGACGCCCTGCAGTATGCCGCCCGGCTGCCCGAGCTTGCTTTCGACCTCGCCGTGGCCGATCCTCCCTATCACGAAGGTTTCGCGGCGGAGCTGCTGCGGCTGTTCGCACAGTCTCCGTTCGCCCGCTGGTTCTGGGTCGAGCACGCGAGCGCCGAAACCTTGCCCGCGCTGCCCGGGCTCAGCACCCGGCGCTACGGCGACACTGCACTGACATCGATAACGGCACCCGAATGAGCGACCAGGCCAGCAACCCGGCGATCTATCCAGGATCGTTCGATCCACTCACGCGCGGTCACGAAGACATCGTGCGCCGTGCCCTCCGGTTCGCGGACCGTGTGATCGTGGCGGTCGCACACACGCGGACACAGCGGAAGAATGCCCTGTTCGACGTTGCCGAACGCGTGGCCATGATCCGCGCCGTCTTCGCCGACGAGCCCCGGGTCGAGGCCGCCGAGTTCGAGGGACTGCTGGTAAATTACGCGAAAGCACGCCATGCGCGCGTGATCATTCGCGGGCTGCGGGCGGTTTCCGATTTCGAGTATGAATTCCAGATGGCGCTCATGAACCGGCAGTTGTGGGACGAGCTGGAAACCGTGTTTCTCGCGCCCGATACCCAATACTCCTTCCTCTCGGCGTCGCTGGTGCGGGAAATCGCTTCGCTGGGCGGCGACATTTCCGAATTCGTGTCGCCGGCTGTCCTCGACCAGCTGCGCAGGAAGCTGCCGGCCCAGCGATGAGCCTGTTCCTCACCGATATTCAGCATCGGGTGCAGGGATCGGGCAAGCGCATTGCCCTGGCCGAAGCCGACGACGAACGGACGGTGACCGCCGCGTTGGAACTGCAGCAGCGCGGCCTGATCGAGCCGATCGTGATCGGCTCGAGGAAGAGCAAGGCGGCCGGGCATTTCGACGTCGTCGATCCCGCGCATGACGCGCGGACCGAGCAATTCGCCGAGACGCTGTTTACGCTGCGCGGGCACAAGGGGATGAGCTACGACGCCGCGCTGGCCACGGCGCGCGACCCGCTGTATTTCGCGGCGCTGATGGTGCGCGCGGGTGGCGCCGACGGCAGCGTCGCCGGCGCCGTGCGCACGACCGCCGACGTTTTGCGGGCCGCCATCTGGTGCGTGGGCACCGCGCCCGGCATCAAGACCGTATCGTCATCGTTTTACATGGTGGTGCCACCCTTCCGCACGGAGGAAGGCGAGGTACTTTCCTTCACGGATGCGAGCGTGATTCCGGATCCGACCGCTGAGCAGCTGGCGGACATCGCGGAGGCCGCCGCCGTGGCGCGCCGCAGCATCGTGGGTGACGAGCCACGTGTCGCTTTCCTGTCGTTTTCAACCAAGGGCAGCGCCGAGGCGCCGTCGGTGGACAAGATGCGCGCCGCCCTCGAGCTGTTCCGGCGGCGCCGGCCGGAAGTGGTGGCGGACGGCGAGCTGCAGGTGGACGCCGCGCTGATCGCCGGGATTGCGGGTCGCAAAGCGCCCGATTCGCAGCTGGCCGGGCGGCCGAATGT
>CBJLQC010000167.1:0-6102 GCA_966424955.1 uncultured bacterium
CTATCCTCGAGCAGGTGCACCTTGCGAAAGGCGAGCGCGGCGAGGTTGCCGAAGGTGTGCGCGCGTTCGATCTCGTCGGGCGTGAACGAATCGCGCGCGGACGCGCGCAGCAGCACGAGCGCGCCAATCGCTTCTCCACCATCCACCAATGGTACATAGAGG
This sequence comes from uncultured bacterium, assembly GCA_966424955.1. Taxonomy (GTDB): domain Bacteria; phylum Gemmatimonadota; class Gemmatimonadetes; order Longimicrobiales; family RSA9; genus CBJLQC01. Next base: position 163 of record CBJLQC010000167.1, read on the forward strand.
GCATCCGGCTCGGCCTGCGTCGCGGCCAGCATGCCGGGCAACAGCGCGGGATTATCGCCACGCGAGTGCACCACCTCGGGCTGTCCCAGATCGAGCACCCGCTCGGCTATGCTGCCGCGGTATTGGGTGCGTACGCCGATCGCCGGGTGCATGGTGCCGGCCACAGCGACGACTTCAACCTGCTCGTCGCGAATGCGCTCCACGTAGCTGCCATCGGCGTCGGTGGCCTCCAGTGCGCTGCTCGCGATCTGTTGGATGATCTCATCTACGCTGAAGGTCGCGGTTATCGCTTCCGTGGCCCGCCGCAGCGCGGCTTCTTCGCGGTGTCGTTTCTCGGCTGCCTGATACAGTCGCGCGTTGTCCGCCGCGAATGCGGCGCGTTGCGCGAGGTCTTCGGCAAAATCGAGGTCATCCGAATCGAAAAGCCGGCCACTTTCCGCCGACCCGAACTGAATGACGCCGAAGGTGCGGCCGCGCGCACGCAGCGGCACCGTCATGATCGAGCGCAGACCGAGCTGCGCGAGCACGGCGCGCTGCCGCTCGGTCAGCCCGGCCGCGGCCAGCATGTCTTCAGTGATTTCGCGCACAAGCTCGGAGCGGCCGCTCCGCAGCACCTGGTAGGCGCCGTGCGCGTCGTCCGGCCCGGATGGAATGAGACGGCGGACCTCCAGGGCGCGCTCGACCTGCGCCCGATCGGGGTGCGCGATCTCCACAGGCTGCAGGACGCCGTGTCCATTGGCGACGTAGATGCCGCACCAGTCGGCGAGGCGCGGCACGGCCAGGCGGGCGAGGTGCTGCAGTGCCTCGGTGAAGTCGAGGGTCGAGCTGAGCAGGTGCGAGGCCTCCGCCAGAAAACGCTGGCGCTCGGCATCACGCTGGACGTCAGGGTTCCCGGGCATACCTCACCCCCTTGCACCCCCTGTGCCGGATGCGGTCCGGATGGTAGCGTGGGGACAAATGATGCACGTAGTAAATGGCGATACCACGGCCGACGGGCTGCGCGCAGGCGGCATGGCCGGCGAGATCGTGGTGTATGCGGATGTCCTGCACGAGGGGCCGGTGCCCGCGGATGACGACCTGGAGTGGTGGATCGGCGTGCGCGCTCATTACCTGGCGAGCAATGCCTGGGGCGAAGAGGCCCGCATTGCCGCGGAGGTGAAGCAGCGGTTCCAGGTCCTCGAATCATTCCGCGATCATGACGATGTCGTGCTCTGGTACGAGCACGATCTGTTCGACCAGCTGCTGCTCATTTGCCTGCTGAACTGGTGGTGGAAGCACGCACCGCTTGCTCCGCCATCGCTGGTTTCCCCAGCCGACTATCTCGGCGCGATGCAAGCGGCGCAGCTGCGCAACCACCTGGAGCTACGTGAGCGCGTGACGGAAGCGCAGCTGGCATTGGCAGCGGACGCCTGGCGAGCCTTCACATCCGATGACCCGCGCGCGCTGGTGCGCATGGTCAGCCACGAGAACACGGTGGCGCTCCCGCACCTGCATGGCGCCTTGCTGCGAATGCTCGAGGAGTATCCCTCCACCGGCAATGGACTGGGTCGCACCGAGCAACAGATGCTGGAGATCATTGCGCAGTCGCCGCTCACGCCCTTCGATCTGTTCCAGGCCAATGCGCGGCGCGAGGAACGTGTCTTCATGGGCGACACCACGTTCTTCATGCGTCTCGACCGTTTGCTGCGCGGCCCGCAGCCGTTGCTGGCGCGTCCGCTGGAGGCCGGCCCGCTGGAACTGACATATCGCGGCGAGAAGGTATTGCGAGGCACGGCGGATGACGTCGAGCTGAACGGCATCGATCGCTGGATCGGCGGTGTGCATCTGACACGCGACGTATTGTGGCGCTGGAACGGCGCGGAGCTGGTCAGGGCGTGAGCTTTGCGTGATTGGGATGACATGGCGAACGTCGTCGCGCTGGTCCAAGACACCTTCCGTGATTTCAATGACGACAAGTGCTCGCGCATGGCGGCGGCACTCTCGTATTACATGGTATTCTCCATGCCGCCGCTGGTCATCCTCGTGCTCGCGCTGGTCGGCTTCTTCGTCAGTCCCGCGGCTGCCGAGGGTCGGTTTATCCAGCAGGTGACCGAATTGGTCGGGCCGCAGGGCGGCGCCGCGATGCGCACGATGATACAGCAGGCCAACCGGCCGGAGGGCGGTGTCATGGCCGTGGTCGGCGTGATCACGCTTCTGCTGGGCGCGACCGGTGCGTTTGCGCAGCTGCAGGAAGCGCTCAACACGGCCTGGGAGGTGAAGCCCGATCCCCGGACTGGCGGCCTCAGGAAATTTCTGAGCAAGCGGCTGCTCTCTTTCGGCATCATCCTCGTGATCGCATTTCTGTTGCTGGTTTCTTTCGTGCTGTCGGCACTGATCGCCGCATTCACCGACCTGCTCAACCAGTATCTCGGCGGAGCGGGCGCGCTGATGGCCCAGGCGGTTCAGATCGTGGCCGGCCTGGTCGTGGCCTGGCTGGTCTTCGCCCTGGTTTTCAAGGTGCTGCCGGACGCGCGCATCGCGTGGCGCGACGTCTGGGTGGGCGCGCTGGTCACGGCCGTGCTGTTCACCGTGGGCCGTTTCCTGATCGGGCTGTATCTTGGCAATAGCAACTCGGCAAACGCTTTTGGCGCGGCGGCCGCGCTCGCGATCGTCTTCATCTGGATTTACTACGCGGCCAACATCGTCTTTCTGGGAGCGGAGTTCACCCAGGTGTGGGTCAGGCATCAGGGCCGCAGTATCGAGCCGGAGGAGGGTGCAATTGCGGTTCGCAAGCGGCCATCGGGCCACGACTTTTCGCGGCGAACGCAGGCCGGCGGGCAAGGCAGATCCTACCAGAGAGACGCAGGGCGCGCTTAAGTTAGCGGAACAGTTCCGCGGCTCTCACCGCACAACCATAAGAGATGGCACAGCTATCCGATCAGGACCGACGCGCTCTGATCGCCGCGAACTTCTTTCGCGCGGCGTTCATGGATCACGTCACGCCCAAACTCATTTATGATCCGGACTCGCTGCGCATCCTGGATGTCAATCACGCTGCGGTGGAGTTGTACGGCTATACGCGGGATGAGCTGCTCGCGATGACGGTCCTGGAGCTGCGGCCGCCCGAATACGTCGAGCAGGTCCGGGCGAAGGTAGCCAGCAAGGGGCCGCCGCGCCGCAGTATGGCGGTCCACCAGACGCGCGACGGCCGGCTGCTGGATGTCAACGTCTACTCGCAGCTGATCGATTACGGGAGTGGTGTAGCGCGACTGGTCACGGTCATGCACAACGTCGCGCGCGAGAACACCATGCAGGAGAGCCGGCTGCTGCTCGATCTGGTGCTGCGCAAGCTGCCCGCGGTCGTGTGGACGACCGATCGCGCGACCCGCATTACGCGCGCGGAGGGTGCGGGTCTCACCGCGGTTGGCCGCGGCCGCGAGGACGTGCTGGGCCGGCCGTTGGAAGATCTGTTCGATACGGCCAGTGAGATTGTGCACTGCCACGAGCTGGCATTGCAGGGCGAGCGCTGCGTTTGTGACGTGTCGATCGGCGAGCGCGTATTCAGCGCGGCGCTCGAGCCGCTGCGCGACCCGGAAAATGAGATTGTGGGTGTCATCGGCATGGCGTTCGACGTGACCGAGCGCAGGGCCGCCGAAGCCGCGCTGCGTGAAAGCGAAACGCAGCTGCAGCATTCGCAGAAGCAGGAGACGGTGGGCCGACTGGCTTCTGAAATCGCCCACGATTTCAACAATGTTCTCGCCGTCATCAATGGCCAGGCCGAACTGCTCCGCTTTGGTCTCCCGCCGGAAGACGAGCGCATGACCAGCGTAGAGGAGATCTTGCGGGCGACCGCACGCGCGAACTCGCTCACCCGCCAACTGCTGGCTTTCAGCCGGCGGCGGGCGCCGCGCGCCAGCACCTTCGATCTCCGAACATTGCTGTCGGGTATGGATCGTGTGCTGCGTCCGCTAGTCGGGCGGTTGGTCGATTTGCGCGTTTGGGCAGACGCGACCGAAGCGCCGGTCCATGCCGATCCCGCGCAGCTCGAGCAGGTGCTGCTCAATCTGGTCGTGAATGCCAGCGAAGCCATGCCCGATGGCGGCACGCTTTCGATTGCCGTCGATGTAGTCGAGGCGAATGGCACCACCGCATCCAGCTCCGGCCGCATCGCACGCGGCGCCTACGCGCGGCTCAGCGTCACGGACACCGGCTCCGGCATCGCGCCGGACGTGCTGCCCCGCATCTTTCAACCGTTCTTCACGACCAAGGAACGCGGCACCGGGCTGGGATTGCCCACCATCAGCGGCATTGTCCGGCAGTGTGGCGGGCATATCTGCGTGGAGAGTGCGGTGGGCGCCGGCACGCGCTTCGATGTCCTGCTGCCGATCGTCGACGCCGCTGTTTAACGCGCCCGCTGCCAGTACATCAGGCCACCGCTCAGCGACCCACTGATCAGGGCAGGCTGGCCTGCGCCGCGCAGATCGACGAACACCGGTGCGGCATGCGGCGGCAACGCCATTTTCAACTCTGCTTTGACGAACTTCGGCGCGCGGGCCGAGCCATCATTTCGGTAGTAGAGCACCCCGCCGTTTTCGCTGCCGATCACGAGATCGAGATCGCCGTCGCCGTCGAGGTCAGCAAGCGCGGGATGACTGCGACGTCCGGCGTCGATCGCCTGGAACGCTTCCGATTCCACGGTGAACGCGGGTGCCGTCGCGGACCCGGTGTTCCGCACCAGATTCAGCTCGCCGGATGCCTCGCCGACCAGGAGATCGAGGTCGCCATCGCCATCCAGATCGGCTACCGCGGGTGTGAAGTTGCTGCCGCGCTCGAAGCGAATGTCGAGTGTAGTATCGCGCGTGAAGGTTGGTTGGTCAGTTTGTCCGGTATTGCGATACACGTGGACGCCCCCATTCCAGGTGCCGAGTACCAGATCGGCATCCCCATCGCGATCGAGATCGGCGAGCGCGGGCGCGTAATGAAACGCGACGTCGGCGTCCAGCGTGTCCGCCAATGCGAAAGCCGGCGCGCGCGCAGTGCCCGTATTCCGGAAGTAATAAAGTCGTGCGCGCTCGTTGTGCAGGGGATCCAGCTTGTTGCCGACCAGCATGTCGACCAGCCCGTCGCCGTTGAGGTCCGCGAACGCGGGCACGCTCTCACTGCCCACGTCGATGGCCGAGAGATAGCGCGTGGCGCGCAGCTGATATGTGCTGCCCATCCGCTCGAGAAACAGGAAGTTGTCGGACGCCGTGCGATTGGGATTATAGGCGCCGCCGAGCACACCAACGAACATGTCGAGGTCGTGGTCACCGTCGATGTCGACGAGTGCCGGCACGTTGTAGCCGCTGGTCGTCAGCTTTTCGCCGTTCACCACGACGGGCTGCGGCTCGACGCGCAGGTTGGGTGAGGTGCAACTGCCGACATTCGGAATGAGCAGCACGCCGGACTCGAAGAAGTCGCCCCAGTAGAGGTCCTGGTCGCCATCGCCATCGTAATCGGCCCAGTACATCGTGTTGGCGCCGTGCAGCGAGCCGATCTGTGCGACGATGGAGATTCCCTCGAAGCGATCCGTGACGAATGCGAAGCGGGTGGGCTGCTGAACGTCCTGCTCGTAGTGCGTGAGCGTGCCCTCGACCCGGCCGAGGAACAGGTCGAGCCGGCCGTCGCAATCCAGATCGATGATGTTGGGAATGTTCTGCCGGTCCGCGAAGATCGGGCGGCCTTCCGTGTCGCGCAGCGAATCCGCGGCCAGCCGGAAAGCGGGTTGCTGTCGACTGCCCTCGTTTGCGTAGTAGCGGATGTAGCTGAACGGCTGCTCGGCCAGCAGGTCGAAGTCGCCATCACGGTCGAGATCGATGAAGCGGTTCCACTCGTTGATCGCGAGGTCCTGGTATTGGTCGGTGCGCCAGGTAAACGTGGCCCGGGCGGGCGTGCCGGTGTTCTCGAAGAACATCAGCTCGT
>CBJLQC010000168.1:0-6056 GCA_966424955.1 uncultured bacterium
GGAACCCAGCGACCGCCACCGCAGCTGCGAGTCACGGATGCGCGAACTGCTCGCGGTATTCCTGCTCCTTCGCCTGCACCGCCGCATCCACGTTCTGCGACTCCGAAAGCTCTTTCTTGAAGAGAATTTCGACGGCGCCTTTCGGGCCCATCACGGCAATTTCCGCGGTGGGCCACGCGAAGTTCAAATCGGCGCGCACGTGCTTCGAGTTCATGACGTCGTAAGCACCACCGTAAGCCTTGCGCGTGATCACCGTCAGGCGCGGCACGGTGGCTTCGCAGAACGCATACAGCAGCTTCGCGCCGTGTCGGATGATGCCGCCATGCTCCTGGGCCACACCCGGCAGGAAGCCCGGAACATCTTCGAAAACCACGAGCGGGATATTGAAGGCGTCGCAGAACCGCACGAAGCGCGCGCCTTTGACCGAGCTGTTGATGTCCAGCACACCCGCCAGGACGGCGGGCTGATTGGCGACTATGCCCACGGCATGGCCACCCAAATGCGCGAACCCGACGATGATGTTCTGGGCGTACTCGCGATGCACTTCGTAGAAGTCGCCGTCGTCCACAACGCGCTGGATGACGTCGTGCATGTCGTACGGCCGGGTCGGCTCGTCCGGCACGATGCCGAGCAGCTCTTCATCGGCGCGGTCGAACGGATCGTCCGTGGCGCGCCGCGGCGGGTCTTCCTTGTTGTTCTGCGGGATATAGCTGAAGAGCCGACGGATCGACTCCAGGCATTCGATCTCGCTGTCCAGCGCGAAATGCGCGATGCCGGACGTCCCCGCATGCACGTCGGCACCACCCAGTCCCTCCATGTCGATCGTCTCGTGGGTTACCGTTTTCACCACGTTGGGGCCGGTCACGAACATATAGCTCGTGCCGCGGACCATATAGACGAAATCGGTGATGGCCGGCGAATACACGGCACCACCCGCGCAGGGACCCAGGATGGCACTGATCTGCGGCACCACTCCGGAGGCGAGGGTGTTGCGCAGGAAGATGTCGGCGTAACCGCCCAGGCTGACTACGCCCTCCTGGATGCGCGCTCCGCCCGAGTCGTTCAGGCCGATGACCGGCGCGCCCATCTTCAACGCCTGGTCCATGATCTTCACGATCTTTTCGGCGTGGGCTTCCGAAAGCGAGCCGCCGAACACTGTGAAATCCTGGCTGAAGACGTAGACCAGGCGCCCGTAAATGGTGCCGTAGCCGGTTACGACACCGTCGCCGAGGTATTTCTGCTGATCCAGCCCGAACGTGGACGCGCGGTGCGTGACGAAGCGGTCCAGCTCGACAAAGCTGCCTTCATCCAGCAGCAGATCCAGCCGTTCGCGCGCCGAGAGCTTGCCGCGCTCGTGCTGCGCCCGCAGCCGCTCCTCGCCACCACCCAGCTCCGCCTGGCGCCGCATCGCCTCCAGATGCTGCAACTTTTCCTTCATGCTCATAGGGGTCGGAAGGATAGGGCGTCTGCGCGCTTTTCGCACGGGCGGCCGCGCGCTGAAGGCGCGTCAGGAGGGTGAAACGCAATCCGATGCGCAGTTAATCGTTACCCAGGTGGCCGCCGTAAATCGCGCCGGCGGTACCCCCCAGGATGGCGCCGATCACCATACCGCCCGCCCCTCGTGCGCGGTGCTGCGCGAGTGCGCTCGAAGGGATGGTCGCACTCATCACGGCGAGCACGACAAAGCCCCGCCACTGGCGCGAAAGCGCTCTAGAATACGATGATTGTCTTGACGTCGTTCTCTTCCCGCGCATAGGCTGCTCGCCAGTCCTCCAGTCGCACCCGGCGCGTCATCAGCCGGGCCAGCCATTCCGGATTCGCCCGGGCCAGCGTGGCCACCGCGGCCTCGTAATGGCGGCGATTCGCGTTGACCGAGCCGAACACCACGTTGTTCTCCAGCACCAGCTCACGATTCAGGCTGCCCGCATCCACGGGCACGCGGTGACCGCCCGACGACACACCGGTCAGACACACGATCCCGTTCGCGCCCACGACCTCGAGCACGTCGAAAAAGAGTGAGGGCGCGCCGGTGCATTCCAGAACGACGTCGACAGATTCGACACTCTCCTGCACGCCTCCGTCATGGTAACGCGCGCCCAGGGCCCGTACCAGCTCCGGTTTCGGCCCATCCGCTACGCGGTCGATGACGTGAACTTCGTAGCCGCGCTGCTTCGCGAACAGCGCCGCGAGCAGGCCGATCGGGCCTGCGCCGGTGACCAGTACGCGGCGCGGCTGCCACACGGCGCGCCGCCCGATGTATTCGATATGCTCCCACGCTTTGGCCACCACGCTGGCCGGCTCGACCAGGACATTAGACTCCGCCAGGCCGGCATCACCGCGCACCAGGAAGCCGGGCGTGCAGGCGTACTGCTCGACCGCGAAACCATGCCGCCCCTTGATGCCGTGCTCGGTGTAGCGCCCGTTGCTGCACATGTCCCACTCGCCGGCTGCGCAATTCGCGCACGGCACCGGATCCGGGTGCCGCACGATGCCGACCACCCAATCGCCCGGCGCAAAGCCGGAGGATTCCGGCGCCGCCAGCACCTGGCCGGCGGATTCGTGACCGAGCACCAGGTAATCGCTTCCCTGCGGCGCCACGCCGTAGTCACCGCGAATGATCTCGCGGTCGGTGCCGCACACGCCGATGGCGCGCGTCTCGACCAGAACGGCGTCCGCGGCAGGCTCCGGCCGGGCCATCTCCCGCAGCTCGAGTGAATCCGGGCGTTCCGGAACGATGGTGATGGCGCGCACGACGTCGCTCATGTCTTCTCCCGCTGCCGGGCCGGCGCCGGATGGTCCGGCGTGAGATTGAGCGCGGTATTCACCAGTCCGACGTGCGAGAAAGCCTGCGGGAAGTTGCCCAGCATGCGCCCCGACTGGTGGTCCCACTCTTCGGACAGCAGCCCGACGTCGTTGCGCAACGAAAGCAGTCGCTCGAACAGCGCAGCCGCTTCCTGCTCGCGGCCCTGCAGCGCGTAGTTGTCGGCCAGCCAGAAGCTGCACAATAGAAACGAGCCTTCACCCGGCGGGAGGCCGTCTTCGGTTTCATGCGTGCGGTAGCGCGCGACAAAACCGTCGTCCAGGAGATCGCGCTCGATCGCCCACACGGTGCCGCGTATGCGCGGATCGTGGGCCGGCAGAAAGCCGACCTGCGGCAGCATCAGCAACGACGCATCGACATTGGTGGAGCCGTAGGCCTGCGTGAAGGTGCCGCGCTGCGGGTCGTAACCGTGCTCGCACACCTGCTGATGGATGGTGTCACGGCATTTTCGCCAGCGCGCCACGGGTCCCTGCAGACGCTGGTTTTCCGCGGACTTGACGGCGCGGTCGAATGCGACCCAGGCCATGACCTTCGAGTGGGTGAACTGTTGCCTCGGCCCGCGCACTTCCCAGAGGCCTTCGTCCGGCTCGCGCCACACCGTCTCCAGATACTCGAGCAGAAGTCGCTGCATGCTCCAGGACGCCTCATCCGCCGGCACGCCCAGGCGACGCGCCTGGTACAGCACGTCCATCACCTCGCCATATACATCGAGCTGCAGCTGCTCGACCGCACGATTGCCGACCCGCACCGGCCGCGATGCTTCGTAGCCGGGCAGCCAGTCCAGCGTCAGCTCGGGCAGGCGACGCTCGCCGGCCACCCCGTACATGATGTGCAGCTGCGCCGGGTCACCCGCGACCGCGCGCAGCAGCCAGTTGCGCCAGGCAATGGCTTCCTCGTGGTAGCCACTGTTCAGCAGCGCCATGAGCGTGAAGGTCGCGTCCCGCAGCCAGCAATAGCGGTAATCCCAGTTGCGGACGCCGCCGATCCATTCCGGCAGCGACGTCGTGGCCGCGGCCACCAGGCCACCCGTCGGCGAATACGTGAGCGCCTTGAGCGTGATCAGCGAGCGTACCACGGCTTCGCGCCACGGTCCCGAATACTTGCATTGCCTGCCCCATTCGGTCCACCAGCGATCCGCCGCATCGAGCAAAGCAAACGGGTCCAACCTTTCGGGCGGCGGCGTGTGCGACGGATGCCACCCGAGCACGAACGACTGACGCTCGCCCCCCCGCACCAGGAATTCGCTCACCGTGGTCAGGTTCTCGCCGTGCGTCTCGACACTGGCATCGAGCACCAGCGCGTCCGGACCACCCACCGCGTGGAGCCGTCCGTCGATGCGTCGCACCCACGGCACCACCCACCCGTAGTCGAAGCGGATGACCAGCTCCATATGCATCGGCACCGCGCCACTCAATCCCTCGACGATGCGCACCACATTGGGGATCGGCTCGTGCGGCGGCATGAAATCGACGACGCGCACACGGCCATCGTCCGTCTCGAATTCGGTTTCCAGCACGAGCGTGTCACCGCGATAACGGCGGCGCGTGGCAAAGCGGTGGGCGGGAGCGATGGTCCAGTGGCCGTGGTCGCGCTCACCCAGCAGGTGCGCGAAGCAGGCGGCGGAATCGAAGCGCGGGAGACACAACCAGTCGATCGAGCCATCCTTGCCTACCAGCCCGGCCGTGCAGGTGTCGCCGATCAGTGCGTAGTCTTCTATGCGGAGCGGCATCGCGCATTGGCGTACGCAATCATCGTGCTCCGCGCGCCATCGACTCCGCCAACTCACGCAGAGTACGCACGAGATAGCCGAGATGCGCGGAGATCACTCTGGTAATCTATTTACCAACCGGCGCACGCCACGGTATAGAACAAGGGCTCCGAAGTTAATGAGCAATCCAACGGGCAGGTCCAATAGACGCAGATACGTCAAAAGCTGTCGTTCATGCACCTTGGCGATCAATTTTACTGATTTGACTTCGACTACAATCTGGCGGTCCACGATTAAATCCGTAACCAGACCATTTTCGATCCATGTGCCCTCGAACAGAAAGCCGACCCGCTTCTTGCTTTCTACATTGTAGCCATCTCGCACCAGATCCCGCCTGAGAAGGTCATGGTAGGGCGATTCCAGTAATCCGGGTCCCAGTTTCCGATGAATCCGAATCGCCGCCCCAATGATGTCTCTCGTGATTCGGTTGACCGGCACATCTTCTCTGCGCATCTCTGCTCCCTCTTGAGTGCTCTGCGTGAGATCTGGGATTACCGGATGGGCAGCGGAATAACAAAGACGCCCCGCGGCTCTCACCGCGGGGCGTTTGGACTCGAAAAGCAAGCGAGATTACTCGTTATCCTCGACGACCAGGTCGGCCGGGATCTCATCCGGCGCGGGCACGGGCTGCTCGACCTTGACCGGCTCCGCCTCCGGATCCGGCTCGTGGATCTGCGTGACCGTCAGCACAATGCGCCGATTGGATGCATCCGCCTCGATGACGCGCAGGTCCATGCGCTGGCCGCTGCGCAACACATCAGCCAGGTCGCCCTTGTTGATCGGCACGTGTGAACGCGGCACGAAGCCTTCGATGTCGTTGCCGAGATCGACGACCACACCGTCCTCGACCAGCCGCACGACGCGGCCTTCCGCTTCCACACCCGCCGCGAACTGCTGCGCGATCTGCTCCCACGGATCGTCCGTAGTCTGCTTGAGGCCGAGCGAGATGCGCTTGTTCTCCGGATCCACGCCCAGCACGACGACTTCGACGTCGTCACCCTTGCGCAGCACTTCCGACGGATGCTGCACGCGCTTGGTCCAGCTCATGTCGCTGATATGGATCAGTCCGTCGATGCCGGGCTCGATCTCCACGAACGCGCCGAACGACGTCAGGTTGCGCACCTTGCCGCTCACGCGCGTGCCCACCGGATACTTGACCGGCAGCGCCAGCCACGGATCTTCCTCGATCTGCTTCATGCCCAGCGAGATCTTCTCTTCGTCGCGGTCGACCTTGAGGACAACCGCTTCGATCTCGTCGCCGATGTTCACCAGCTTCGACGGATGCTTGACGTTGCGCGTCCAGCTCATCTCGCTGATGTGGACCAGGCCCTCGACGCCCTTCTCCAGCTCGATGAAGGCGCCGTAGTTGGTGATCGAGACGACCTTGCCGCGCACGCGCGCGCCGACCGGGTACTTGTTCTCGATGTCCTTCCACGGATACGGCATGAGCTGCTTGAGGCCGAGCGA
>CBJLQC010000169.1:0-5991 GCA_966424955.1 uncultured bacterium
AACACACCTCCGGTGAGTGAACAGTAATCTGTTGCACTCACCGGTTGAGATCACCGTTTATAATTGAACTGCGGAGGAATTCGGGCGCCGCGGCGGCGCGGTGCCCTCCGCGTTCACCGCGTTCTCCGCGGCCATAAACAGAAGGCTACGCCGAAACAGCCGAAGCGACGCCCGCCCGCAGATCTTCCCTGAGCGCCTGCGCCGCGCGATCCGCCAGCGCCATGATCGTGAGATACGGATTGATCTGCAGCGCGTCGGGAAAAAGGCTCGAGTCCGCTACCCGCAACCACGGCATCCCATGCACGCGCCCCCATGCATCGGTCACGGAATTCGAGCGGTCGCTGCCCATGCCGCAGCCGCCCATGAGGTGTGCCGCCGAAATCGACGTTTTGCCTTCCGCGAAGTAGCGCTCATCAATACGCTGATCGATGCGGTCCTGCTCACCTGCCTGCAGCAATGGTGGATCGGCGGTGGGTGCATGGACGCGCACTGCGCCGGCCGCGAAGAAGATGCGCGCGGAAGCGCGCGTCGCGGCTACCAGCGAGCGCACGACTTCCGGCGTGAAGCTGTAATGCACGACCGGCTGGCCGGCCCGGTTTACCTCGATCCGGTTCTGCTCTACTGCGCGATCACATGCCAGCACCAGGATCATTTGCAAACGCGGGAACGCGCGCATGAAATGACTGTGCGCCTCACCGAACCCCGTCATGTTCTTGGCCGTGATGAACGGGAAGTACATGCAGGTCTCCAGCACGTAGCCTTCCTCAGCCGCGCGATCCACGAAGAAGCTTTTCGGATGACCGACATCGTTCGTAATGCGGCGCGCATGCTCGGCCACCAGGATCTGGGCCGGATGGCAGGTAAATCCGTGTCCCAGGCGCGGCAGCCGCGGCTTCAGCCCGGAGCGCAGCAGCAATGCTGTAGTGCCGATGGAACCGCCCGCGAGGACGATGGTGTCGGCGTGCACGAGATACTCGCCGGGCTGCCATTCCGATGCCGCGCCCTTCTCGTCCGCGTGCGGCGCGCGTACGCGGACGCGCAGCGTCCGGCCGTCGATGCGCAGCACCTCGGCGCGCGTGACGACCTCCACGCCCGCGCGCTCCGCGGCCGGCAGCTGCACCCGGTGCGTGCCCTGCTTCGCCGCGTTCGGACAGCCCAGGTTGCACAGGCTGCTGCCCAGGCAGCCCTTGAGATTGAGCGGGAACTGTTCCGCGTGATAACCGGCCCGGCGCGCTCCCGCCACGAACAACCGGTTGTTGTCGTTGATGTCGGTTTCATCCAGGAAATGCACGTTGTTCTGCTGCATGTACTTCCTGGAACGCGCTTCGAGGTCGGCATGCGTGAGACCGGGGAGGCGCCATTGCGCGATCACGCGTGACGGCGCGATCAGCGAGGTGCCCGTGTAGACCACCGTCGAGCCGCCGTACGCACGCCCGAACGCCAGGGTCATCGTTCCCTGTGCCGTCAGGAATCCGCCGCCATCCTCGTACAGTGCGTCGGCCATCTCGATCTCGCGGCAGGTGAACTCGTCGTCGCGGATGCGCGCACCCTGCTCGAAAACCGCGACCCGCTTCCCCGCCCGGCACAGCTCCGCCAGCTCGGCAGCCACGGTGCCACCGCCCGCGCCGGAGCCGACAATGACGACGTCGTAGCGAGCTTCGTTCATCGTCTCAGCTCCCACCCGCGCGGTGCCGCCGCATAGCCCAGCGCGGCCGCAGACGCGGGGCGCGCGTAGTAGCCCATGAACACGAGCGTGCGGATGCCCCAGAACCCGCGCCGGAAAAGCAGCAGCCGGGAATTCTCGACGTCCGCGAGGAAACGCGCGCGCCGCTCCGGCGCCAGCCCGCGCAGCGGGCGGCCATGATGCACCAGAGCCATCAGATTCAGGATGAGGATGAATAGCCCGAGCTGCCGGCGCACCGCGGCCGGCCGTGCGGCCAGCGCGTGCTCGACCACGTCACCGAACGCGCGCCACTCCTCCGGCGACAGCCCGCGCGCCTCCGGCACAACCACCTCCGCAATGCTCCGAAAACTCCTGGATCTGATCATACTCGAAATGCCGTTCCGGTCTCGCTCTCGACGCCGCGGTGGGATAATTTTCCGGATCCGTTCCCAATTATAACCACCGCGAGGGGCGCCACCAGTTATGCTGAATCGTGCGCTTGCACTGATCCTGCTCAGCGCGGCTGCATTGCATGCACAGCAGCCGCCCCGTCCGACGAGCATCGCCCAGGCGACCGCCGGCGCGGCGCGCCAGGACGGCTTCTTTCCGATCTATCTCGATGAGCGCGGCGGCAAGCTGCAGCTCGAAGTGGGCCGCCTGGACCATGACTTTCTCTACCTGAATTCACTGGCTACCGGCCTGGGCTCGAACGATCTCGGGCTCGATCGCGGCACCATCGGCGATGAAGCCGTCGTCCGGTTCGAGCGGCACGGCAACAAGCTGTTCCTGGTGCGCCGCAACCTGGGCTTTCGTGCGACCTCGGGCGGGCCCGCGCTGGCGCGGTCGGTGGAGGAATCGTTCGCGACATCGGTGCTCGCCGCGTTTCCCATCGTCGTCGAAGAAAACGGCCGCTACCTGATCGACGTCACCGACTTCTTCCTGCAGGACATGTTCAACGTGCGCGGCGTGATCCAGCGCGCGCAGCAGGGCGCGTTCCGGCTCGACCGGAACCGCAGCGCGATTTACAGCTCCCGCACGAAGGCTTTTCCGAAGAACACCGAGATCGAAGCGCTGCTCACCTTCGAGAGCGATGCGCCGGGCCGCGAGATTACCCGGCACACACCGGACGGCCGTTCGCTGACGCTGCGGCAGCATCACTCGCTGGTCGAGCTGCCCGACGACAACTATCGGCCGCGCGCATTCGATCCGCGCGTCGGCGTGAATCCTCTGACCTTCTACGATTTCTCGCGACCGTTCAACGTCGAGCCCGAGCTGCGCTGGATTGCGCGCTGGCGTTTGCAGAAGCGCGATCCCGCCGCGGCCCGGTCCGCGCCCGTCAAGCCGATCGTTTATTACCTGGATCCCGCCGTGCCCGAACCCTACCGCACCGCCTTCCGCGAGGGCGCGCGGTGGTGGAACCGGGTGTTCGAAGCCGCGGGGTTCATTGACGCGTTTCAGGTCGAGGACCTGCCGGCCGGCGTTGACCCGATGGATGCACGCTATTCCGTCGTGCAGTGGGTGCACCGTTCCGATCCCGGCTTCTCGATCGGACCCTCCTTCGTCGATCCGCGCACGGGAGAGATCATCAAGGCAGCCGTGAAGATGGACACGTACCGGTCGCTGACCGACTACAACATCTTCGCGGGGCTGTTACCCGCGCTCGGTAGCAACGCCGGCGATGGCACCGCCTTCACGATGGCGCGCCGCCGCCAGCACGTCGCGCACGAGATCGGCCACACGCTCGGCCTGGCCCACAATTTCATCGCGCACGCCTACGGCCGCGCGAGTGTCATGGACTACCCCGGCCCGCTCATCACGCTCACGGATGATGGCCGCCTGGACGTTTCGCGCGCCTATCGCGAGGGGCCGGGCTCGTACGATTCGCTGGCTATCCGGTACGCCTATACCGAGTTCGCCAATGCGCAGGCCGAAAGCGCCGGGCTGGCCGCCATCGTCAATGAAGGCATTCGCCAGGGCATCCGTTTCCTAACCGATCGCGATATCGGCGCCGGCATCGTGCCCGAGGTCACGCAATGGCTGAATGGCGACGACGCGGTTGCCGAATTGCAGCGCGTTACCGCCGTGCGGCGCGTGCTCCTCGATCGCTTCGACGAAACCGCCATCCAGCCCGGCGAGCCCATGTGGCTCTTGAGCGAACGCCTGGTGCCGGTCTATCTGCACCACCGCTACGCGCTCGATGCGGCGGTCAAAACGGTTGGTGGCATGGAGTATACTTACGCACTGCGCGGCGACCGGCAGACGCCCACCCGCGTGCTGCCGGCACAGGAGCAGCGAGCCGCGCTCCGCCAGCTGGCGGCCGCGCTGCAGCCGCAGGCACTCGCGATTCCGCAACGCATCATCGACATGATCCCGCCGCCACCATACGGCTACGGCAGCGACGCGTGGACGTTTGCCAGCCCGGCCGGCATGGTGTTCGATCCGCTGGGCGCCGCGCGCGCGCTGGCCAGCTTCATTGCCGATGGCGTGCTGCAGCCACAGCGCGTCGCGCGCGTCATCTCCTTCCACGCGCGCAGCGGTGGCCTGACGCCCGACGAAATGGTGCGTGCGCTCACCGACGCCGTCTTCAGCGGCGCCGACGAAAACACGTACCATGCGGCGCTGCGCAGCGTGGCGCAGCGCGCCGTCGTGGATGCACTCCTGACGCTGGCCATCGATCCGCGCAGCACGGCCGACTCGCGCGCACTCGCCGAGTTCCATCTGGATCGCGTCGCGACCGCATTGAGCGGCTCGCGCTCGCCCGCCCATGCGCACGCAGTCCGCGACATTCGTAATTGGCTGGACCGGCGCATCGCGCCGCCCGCGCGGACTTCGCCCGTCAGCCTGCCCCCAGGCACGCCGATTGGGTGAGTGGAGGGTATGAGAATATGGGGAGAGCCGCTGAGCTTGTGCTGTCGAGCAGAGGAACGTGGCCCGAGCGCATCTGCTGCTTTCATCGCGGAGGAGGCCGTAAGGCCGACACTTTTGGCTTACGATGAGCTTTAGTGAGATCCCCACGTCTTTCATCTTAATTAGAAAATCGGGCGCCGGTTGGGCCACACGACTGGATCCTGCCTGCAACGTCGGCATCGCGACCTCCTCTGCGATGAAAGCAGCAGAAGGGCGTGGAACCTGGCTACCCAACTCGAGAGCAACTTCTCTGAATCCGGACTCCAAACAATGATCAAGGCAGTCATATGGGATGTGGATGGAACACTGATTTCCACCAAGGATCTTTACATAGAATCGTATCGGCGCGCGCTCGCGCCGTTCGTCGGCAAGCTGCTCACCGAAGATGAGCTGCTCCAGCTGCGGCTGCATTCCGAGCTGGCCGTACTCAAGAGCCAGTCCGGCGATTCGTTCGAGGCGTGCATGGTGGCGTTCCGGCAGCATTACGCCGAGCTGCATGCCACGCACTTCGGCGGGATCTATGACGGCGTGCTACCGGTGCTCCAGCAGCTCCGAGGGCGCGGTGTCCGCAACGGCATTGTGACCGGGAAAAGCCGCAGCTCGTGGGAAATCACGCTTGCCCAGATCGAGCTGGGCGAATTCGACGTCGTCATCGTCGATGATGACGTCGCCCATCCCAAGCCGGATCCCGAGGGCATCCTCGCTGCTCTCGATCACCTGGGCGTCGCACCACGTGAAGCCATTTACGTGGGGGACTCGCCCGGCGACATGGAAGCCGCCCTCGCCGCGCGCACCGCCGCGGCCGCCGCCATGTGGTCGAAGAACGCCGCGTGGCGCAACCGCTTCCTCCAGCGCGTCCGCGGACTGGACGGTGTCACGCTGCTCAAGCAGCCCGCCGACCTGCTGACCCTGATCGCCTAACCGGACGCCGCCGCTCGCACGCGGCGGCTACTTCCGTACGTCCACGACCAGGCGCGCCGGCTCGCGCAGCTCGAGCGTTCGGTAATGTGTGGGCGACGCCACCGCCACGATCCATTCGACCTGCCCCTCGAAGTCGCAGATCTGACGGAGCGCCTTGATGTTCTGGTAATCGAGCGTCCGGGACCGCTCCGTCACCGTCGCCGCACCCTGGTCCGTGTGCGCCTGGGCCGGCTCCAGCCGAATCGACAGCCACGCATCTCCGGGCAGCTCCACCACCTCGCCACTGCCGCACTGGCGGACCGGCCGATCCACGTATTCGATGCGGTAGCCGGGCAGGCGCTGGGGCTCGAATGCGAATACAATGCGCTCAAACTCGTCATGCGACGCCGTCCGTACCGCCATCAGCGTCACCATTTCCGATCCCGGTTTGGCCACCAGCCCGGCCGCCCAGGCGGCGGTGTCAGGATTGGTCAGTACTGAGACGTTGATTGTATCGTGTG
>CBJLQC010000170.1:0-5974 GCA_966424955.1 uncultured bacterium
ATGTCCCGCCAGCTGGGTATCGACATGCAGACCTTGATCGTGAGTGCCGACATGGAGCACGTGGGCTGGAAGCTGGAGCGGGCGCAGCGCTCCTGGCGCACCGTGTACCGTGCCAACGCCTACCGATTGAAATCCATCGCCGTGCCATAAAGTGCAGGGGCGATTTGGGCGCTGGCTGATCGATCGTTTGACGCAGAAGAGAGAGCGGCACGGAGTTCCGCTCTCTCTGTACATCGGGACCACGCCGCTGGACAGCGACGAGCTGTGGCCGAAGCTGGAAGCCGCCCTCGACCTCATCGCCGCGCACTCGCCGCAATGGCTGCGGCGCATGCGGGCAATCGACAACAGCATCAATGTGCGCCGCATCCCCGGCAACCGCGCGCGCCTCGAGCCGGGCCAGCGCACCATTCTGGATCCCTATCTCCTCGCCAATTTCACACCCGCGCAGATCGCGTCCTCGGTCGTGCACGAGGCGACTCACGCGTTCCTGCGCCACCGCCAGCTCGCTTACGATGCGGCCGCGCCCGCGCGCGAGGAGCGCGCGTGCCGGCGCGCGGAGCTGCGTTTCGGCAGGGCCCTGCTCGGTGCCGGCGTCGCGGGCGCGGACGCCGTCGTGAGCCGCGCGCGGCAAGCGCTCGCCATGCGTGATGCCGATGTAGGCGTGGTCGTCGATTGGCAGGCGATGAACGTGCTGAAAACGGTCACGCTCATCAACGAGCTGCCGTTGCCCCACTGGCTGAAGCGGCTGCTGGCGCGTCGGCGCGGGGTGCTGGATACGCCACAGGGCAGGGCCGCTTTCGGAGCAAGGAATAATCGCTCCAAGGGAGGGACGCCGGGGCTGTCTTGAGGACGCGGGTGCAGCGCATATTGAGGCATGTCCTGCAATGCACGCGTCGTCGAAGTGATGATTGCCACGCCGGGGCTGGGCACCCGTCCGCAGGAGAAGTTCGCTCGCCAGTTCGCGCAGACCCTGCTGCGTGATTGCGCCGCCGCCGCCGACGATCAGCGGCTGCTGGGGCACGGCCTGCTGGTGGACCGCAGCACGAAGCCGGCCGAAGGCGGGACGCCGGCGTGATCGCAAGAACAATCCGGCTCGCCGCAGTGCTCGCGGTCACGTACGCCGCGCCTCTTGCGGCGCAGGAGCAGCCGCGCGCGCTGCTGCCGATTGAATTCGAGAATTCCGCCGAGTACGCGTGGTTGCGCAAACCGGTGCTCGCTCGTCGAACCCTCGATCAGCTCATCGATCCCGACGGCTGGCGGTTCAGTGGCACCGGCACGCTGACGTTCCCGCCGGCGCCGCGGCTCCGCGGCATGCGCGTATTGCGCGTGGACGTGCAGATGTTCACCGCTTCGCCGGCGCCCACGCGCACGCGGTTGTCCAGCGTCAATTTGCGCCGGCCCTTCGATGGCGAGGACTGGCGCGGCTACAATCGCCTGTCGATGTGGATCCGGCCCGAGGTTTCGGGGCTGCCCATGCTGCCGCTGCAGATCGTGTTGCACAACGATGGCGTCGAGAAGGTGCCGGATGTCTACGGTCGTGAAGGCATCCACTATGTCACGCTTGCCAACAACCGCTGGCAGCAGGTGGTGTGGGAAATCGAGCCGCTGGCTCGCGATCGCGTCACCGCGATCGAGATCGGGTACTGGTTCAACAAAATGCTGGCCGCGCCGACGGATCGCGTGGCATTCGAGATCGGCCGGCTCGAGCTGCAGCGCGTGACGCCGGATCAGCACACCGGCTGGCAGGTGGCGCCCGGTGCCATCGCTTTCAGCCACACCGGCTACCAGACCGGCACCACCAAGAGCGCGCTCGCGACCGATCTGACGGACTCGACCTTCTCGGTCGTCAGCCTCGACGACAATGCGCTAGGCGTCGTGATGCTCGAAAAGCCGGTGCATACGGTGCAGACTCGTTTGGGCGCTTTTCAGGAGCTGGATTTCTCCGAGCTGAACACGCCTGGCACCTACGTGATTCGCTCGGGCAGCCGCACTACGCGCCCGTTCGACGTCGGGGCTGACGTATGGACGCGCACGATCTGGAAGACGTTGAATTTCTTTTACGGCAATCGCTGCGGGTATGCGGTGCCCGGCTCGCACGACGTCGATCACCTGGACTGGTTCGCCACGCACGGCGACCAGCGCATCCCCATGGCCGGCGGTTGGCATGACGCGGGCGATCTTTCCCAGGGCGTTATCAATACCGGCGAAGCTACTTACGCGATGTTCGCGCTGGCCGAAAAGCTGCGCGCCCGCGGCGACCAGCCGGAATTGCTCGCCCGCCTGCTGGAAGAAGCGAGATGGGGGTTGGACTGGGTGCTGCGCGTGCGCTTTCCGGGCGGTTACCGTATCGGCTTCGCGAGCCACAATCTCTGGACCAACAATCGCGTGGGCGACGCGGACGATCGCTTCCGCGAAGCGCGCAACAATCCCAACGCCAATTACATCGCGGCCGCCGCCGGAGCGCTGGCTTATCGCGTGCTCGAGGACAGCGATCCCGAGCTGGCGCGTCGTGCATTGCGGACCGCGGAAGAGGACTGGCGCTACGCGATTGCCGGGGTCGAGGGTCCCGCGACGTGGCACACGCCCGCCTTCGCCGCCACGCGTGTCGAGCTGGCCGGCATTGGCATCACCGCGTCGCTCGAGCTGTTTCGCGCGACGGGCGTCCGCAAGTACGCGGACCAAGCCGTGGAGCTGGCCCGCGTCGTGGTCGCGTCACAGCAACCGCGCCCGGTCGGCAGCAGCTTCCCGCTGAGCGGGTTCTTTTACACGGGCCCGGACCGCGACACGCTCTTCCACCAGTTCCATCGCGGGAACGATCAGGCGGCCATCGTGGCTCTGACGCAGCTGGTCACCGCGTTCCCGACGCATCGCGATGTCCGCGCCTGGCGCGCCTCGCTGCGCGCATACGTCGATTACCTGAAACGCGCGGCGACCACCACGGCGCCGTACCACGTGCTGCCGGCCTACGTCTATCGCGCCGGCGACGAGGTTAAGGAAGTTCCCGACTCGGGCGCGTTGCACGGAGCCACGCGGACCGCCTATCGCGCGCAGGTGCTGGCTGGTCTGCCGATGGGCGAAGAGTGGTACCTGCGCGCCTTTCCGGTGTGGTTTGCACGGCGCGGCAATTACGGGATCCTGCTGTCGCAGGCCAAGGCACTGGCAGCGGCGGCGCGTCTGCTGGGCGACAGCGCCGCGCTCGATCTCGCGCACCGGCAGGCGCAATGGATCGTGGGCCGCAATCCCTTCGTGCAGAGCACCATGTACGGCGAGGGCTATGACTGGTCACAGCAGTACAGCGTGTCGTCGGGCGATTTCGTGGGCACGCTGCCGGTGGGCATGCAGAGCCGGGGAGTGAGCGACCTCCCTTATTGGCCCGCGCAGAACATGTATGTCTACAAGGAGGTGTGGGTCCATCCCTCGGCCCGCTGGCTGTGGCTGATGGCGGATCTGCTCTAGCCCGGGAGATCGCGCTCGAGTATCACAGGAGTATGCACGTTCATGAAACGAAAACTGGCAGCGCTGTCTGCTGCTTTGCTGATGGCCGCGTGTTCCGATAACAGCATAACCGATCCCGGGCCCGAGCCGGGCGATACCGCGCCGCCCGCGCTCAATCGCGAAATGCGCGGCCTGTGGGTGGCGACTGTCGCCAACATCGACTGGCCGAGCAGGGCCGGCTTGTCAGCCGATCAGCAGCGCACCGAGCTGATCGACATCCTCGACCGCGCCGCCGGTCTCGGCATCAACGCGATCGTCCTGCATGTGCGGCCGGCTGCCGATGCGTTGTACGACTCCGCGCTCGAGCCGTGGGGCATCATGCTGACCGGCACGCAGGGTGTCAGCCCGGGCTACGATCCGCTGGCCTTCGCGATTCAGGCCGCGCACGCGCGCGGCCTGGAGCTGCACGCCTGGATCAATCCTTTCCGCGCCGGCAATTCCCGCGACAGCACCCGGATGGCGGCAGCGCACGTGTGGAACGCGCAGCGCGCCATCGTGCGCGTGTATGGCAGTCAGTTATGGCTGGATCCGGGGGAGCCGGCGTCGCAGGAGCACTCGATGCGCGTGATTCGCGACATCGTCACGCGCTACGACATCGATGGGCTGCACGCCGACGACTACTTCTATCCGTACGTGGAGAACGACGCGAGCAACCAGCCGATCCCGTTCCCAGACAGCGCGACCTACGCGCAGTACGGGGGTGGCAGTACGCTGGGTGACTGGCGGCGCGCCAACATCGATCGGTTCGTCCAGCGCATGTACAGTGAGGTCCATGCCATCAAGCCGATGGTGAAAGTCGGCATCTCGCCGTTCGGCATCTGGCGGCCGGGCAATCCACCCGGCGTGCAGGGCCTGGACGCTTACGCCAGCATTTATGCCGACTCACGCAAATGGTTGCAGCAGGGGTGGGTCGACTACCTCGCGCCGCAGCTCTACTGGTCGATCGCGGCAGCACAGCAGAGCTTTCCGGCACTGCTCGACTGGTGGCTCGCGCAAAACGCGCGCGGCCGGCACGTCTGGCCGGGTCTGGCCGCGTACCGCGTGAACAACGGGACAGCCTCCGCGTTTTCATTGCAGGAGATTCCCAATCAGATCGACATCACGCGCACGCGTGGCGCACGCGGCCACTTGTTGTACAACACGACGTGGACGCTGAAGCAGAACAGTGGCCAGCTCGCGACCACGCTGAAGGCCGACAGCTATACCGAAGGCGCGGTCGTCCCGGCGACACCCTGGCTCCACGGCAATGCGCCGGCGCCGCCGGCGATCGCGCCCGGAGGCGGCACGCTCAGTTTCGTGGCTGCGCCGGGCGAAACCGTGCGCTGGTGGGTGGTGCAGGCGAGAACAGGCGGCAAGTGGACCACGCGCACGCAGTTCGGCACGCTCAACAGCTTCCCGGCCGGCGCCAGCACCGACCGCGTGCGTGTGTATGCGGCCGATGCCGTCATGAATCTTTCCGCGCCGGCGGACTGGCACCGCTGAAGCGCGTTAATGACGCCGGTCCCACCAATCTTCGCGACGGTCGCGACGATCTTCCCGACGATCGTAGCGGTCCTCCCGGCGATCCCAGCGATCTTCGCGCCGGTCCCAGCGATCCTCGATGCGGTCGCGGCGTCCGCCGTGATGGCGCGCGTCTATGCGATCTTCCAGCCGGTCGCGCCGGTCTTCGCGCCGGTCCCACCGATCCTCGCGCCGGTCGCGGCGATCTTCACGGCGATCGCGGACGTCTTCCAGCCGGTCGCGCACATCGCGGTGCTTCGGCACCGCTGACTGCGCCCACGCCGTGCTCGACGAAATTGCCAGACCCGCGAGCACGACCACCATTTGCCTCATCATCCCTCTGCTCCACGTTGGGGGTTGCCCTACCAGAACAGACGGGGTTCCGTGAAAAACGTTAAGTCCTTCTGCGGGTTGTTGACCGTCGCCTATATTGCAGCCGCCCTCAGACCGGATTTGCCAAGGTGAAAGCTCGAAGCCTGTTACGGCGGGTTGCGCTCGCCCTGTCCATCGTTGTCCTGGCTCTCCTCGCTGCCGTTGCTACCGCGTTTGTACGCGGCGGAAGCGTCATCAACCAGCGGCACGAACCACCCGGGCACGGTGCCCTCGTCATTCCCACGGACAGTGCAGCCATCGAGCGCGGCCGCCACATCGCAGGGTCTTTCGGAACGTGCACGCTGTGCCACGGCTCTGACCTCGGTGGTGCTGTTTACATGGACGCCGGCCCGATGGGCATCATTGCCGGTCCGAACCTGACGCGCGGCCGGGGCGGGATTGCGGCGCAGCTCGGCGATGATGATTGGGTGCGCGCAATTCGTTATGGCGTCGGACGCGACAGCGCGTCGCTCGTCGTCATGCCCAGCGAAGTCTTCGTCCATCTGAGTGACCGCGATCTCGGCGCGCTGATCGCATACCTCGAGCGGCTTCCGCCGGTCGATCGCGAGGTACCACAATCACGCTTCCGCTGGCTTGGTAAAATCCT
>CBJLQC010000171.1:0-5973 GCA_966424955.1 uncultured bacterium
GCGGGAGGAAATTCCCAGATCGAGCAGTGCGCCGGCCAGCTGCTCGGCATCGCCCTCTGCGGCATCCGCAAAGTTCGCGTGCAGATAGCGCACCCGCTCCGCGTACTTCGCCAGGCGCTGCTGCGCTGCGGCCAGCGCTTCCGGGTCCTGGTCGACCGCGATGACTACCGCATCATCGCTCGCCTCCAGTATCGCTTCAGTATGTCCGCCGCCGCCCAACGTGCCGTCGAAATAGACGCCACCTCGGGCTGGTGCCAAAAAGGTGAGGACCTCTCTCACCATGACGGGGACATGGTAGATCTCGGCCATTCTGTCCTCGTCGAGTTTCAGGAGCCGTTCGCCCATGCGGCGCGTTGCACGGATCCCGCTCGACTTCAGGGTTTACGCTTTGTCAATTTTCGAGCTCGCTGCGCACCTCGACCTCGAATCGCTGCCGTGCGCTGTCGTGCCTGCCGCCTACCTGAAAATCCTGGGCGCGAACTGCGCGAAGTTCGCCGCCTCTGCCGTCATCGCCGACTCGAACAGCGCCGGGTTCCAGATCTCGACCTTGTCGATCGCGCCCACCAACAGCGCCTGCGCATCCAGCTGCGCGGCCTCCTTCAGCCGCGCCGGGATCAGGATCCGCCCCTGACTGTCGGGCGCGCATTCCACTGCCGACGACATCATGCCCAGCACCCACATGCGCGCTTCCGGCTGATGCTTGAGCAGATCGCGTACGCGCTCCTCGACCTGCAGCCACTCCCCTTCCGGGTACAACGCCAACGCCGGCGGGTACGGTTGGAGCAGCACGAAGCGCTGGTCTGCCGCTTCACGCCGGAACGCGGCGGGCAAAGCCACACGCCCCTTCTCATCCAACTGATAGAGGTAGCTTCCGAGGAACTTCCCCGAGCCCCGACCTGCCTGCATTGAGTCACGCGCCTTACGGGTGAGCCGAGCTTGGGTGGGTACTCCACAGTTCCCCACTACTCCCCACTCGGCGCCACAATACTACCCCACGCCGACCGCGCGAGTCAAGAGCGATGTCGGAGGGCATTGTTACCCGCCGCCACGCCGCCATCTGTTTACGCGCCGCGCCATTCTGAGCACTGCCTGTGCGTACTCTTCGACGGTCACCACAAGGGGAGGCAATGGCAGGGTCGACACAGGGAAAGCCGATGACGATCGCGTTCATCATCAAACCCGCGGACGCGGAAGTTGCGGGCGAGTTGCGCGCGGCCGTGCAGGCATTGCGGCGGGCCGGACATCGAGTGCATGCGCGCCTCACCTTCGAGTCGCGTGACGCGTCGCGCTTCGCGCGTGCCGCGGCGCGCCGCGGAGTGGATCTGCTGGTCGCGGCCGGTGGCGACGGAACCGTCAACCAGGTTGTGAACGGCCTGGTTCGGAGCGGCACGCCTCAGTTGCCGGCACTCGGCATCATCCCGCTGGGAACGGCGAATGACTTTGCCAAGGGCCTGCATTTACCGCTCACGGTTCGGGAAGCCGTGGAAGTCGCGGTGCAGGGCGAGGCCGTCACGATCGATGTGCCGCGTGTAAACGGCCGCTGTTTCATTAACGTCTCGACGGGCGGCTTCGGTCCGGATATTACCGAAGCAGCATCGACGAAAGCGAAGCAGCGCTTCGGCAAGTTCGCCTACCTGTTCACCGCGCTACGCAAGCTCGCCGACCTGCAGCCTGCGCGGGCTGCTTTCCATGCGGATGGCCGAGTCGTATATGACGGACCCTTCTTCTTTTTCGCGGTAGGCAACGCCCGGCATACCGGCGGCGGCACGCCCGTCACACCGCGTGCCGACTACAGCGATGCAAGGCTCGACCTGGCGATCTTCACCGGACGCAAGCGGCGCGAGTTCCTGTCGCTGCTGCCCGACCTCCGTTCGGGCAAGCATCCGCAGGACCCGGATGTGTTGTATCTGAAAGCTTCCGATATCCGCGTGCACGCCGTGGAGGGATTTGCCGTCAATACCGACGGTGAGCCGCTGAAGGGCGAGAGCTTCCACTACGCGCTGCCCGGCGATCGCATCACGGTCATCCGCAACCCCGTTTAATAAGCAAGTGCTGTCGAGCTGGATAATGAGATTCAGACGCTTCTGCTGCGTTCATCGCAGAGGAGGTCGTTGCCCGAGCGCTGCTGGCTTACGGTCTGCGCATCGCACAACCAGGCGTGAATGATTTTGTAATTACCATCGTCCAGATGTCGGCTGACCGAAGCGTTCTCGCCAGCCGGATGCGTCGGCCTGCGGCTTCCTCTGCGATGAAAACAGCAGGAGCGCGTTGCCCTCGTCAGCCCGCTCGCGATCCGTATCGTATGGTCCACACGAGACCTCGAATCACCAAACAAAGAAGGGGCCGCAGATCGCTCTGCGGCCCCTTCCTCCAAATCCGCGACGTGTTCGTTAAACGCCGCGCTTGATGATCTGGTTCTGAATGTCGATGTACTGACGGACGGCACTGATCGTCTCGCCGAGTTTGACGCCCCGCGTTTCGGACGCGTACGCCTCGACACCCGAGCCCTGGAGGAAGCTGAGCGCGCGCTGGAACAGCGGCAGCGCAGCCCGCGCGGCCTTGGCGTTCTGCGGCTTCGCCACAGCAATGCCGCGCTGGTAGAAGATCATCCCGCTCCAGAAGTTCGCCTGCCCGCGGGCACGTGCGTCACCGGCCAGCTCGCTGGACATGCTGAAATAACGCAGCGCTTCGTCGAACCGGTTTGCCCGGTATTGCTCGTAGCCCTGGTTGAAAACGTATTGGGCGACTTCGTTGGCATCGTTGCCGCCACGCTGAATCGACTCCCGGAACGACGCCTGTGCGGCCTCCAGGCGACCCGCCTCGAGGAGGGCGACCGCGCGCCGCATCTGGATGCGCGGATATTTCGGATCGCGCGCGATGGCGGTGTCGATCGCGGCCAGTGCCGCATCCAGCTGGTTGGCCGACTGTAGCGCCGTGGCGTAAGCAACCCACACCGCGGCTTCATTGCCGCGGCTCTGTACCGCCTGGCGGCCGATTTCGACCGCTTCCTGTGCGCGGCCTAGCTGTACGAGCGCCTGCATCATGTTCTGCAGCACGCCCGGATCGGTTTGCGCGCCCTGCGCCGTGCGCACGCGCTGGTAATACGTGACTGCCGTGTTGAACAGACGCTGCTGCTCGGGCTTGGCCTCCGTGCGCGCAGCCGCCTGCACAGCGAAATGGCCGGCATAGGTGGCCAGGTCGACATTGCCGGTGTCCGCTTTCAAACCCTCTTCGACAATGCGCAACGCGCCTTCCGCATCACCCGAGCGCGCGGCTTCGCCCGCAATCGCCAGGCGCACGGACGCATCGCCCGGATTCAGCTCCATGTACTGCGCAAAGTACTTGCGCGACTCTTCTGCCTGCCCGAGCCGGGCCGCGATAATGCCGGCCTGCTTCAATGCGTCCTGCTCCACCGCATTGAGCTCGATCACCTTGCGGTAGATGTCGTACGCCTCGCGCAAGCGCGCCGAATCCTGGACGGTGCTTTGATCCGCAGCCATCGCCATGCGATAGAGCGCCATGCCCTTCATGTTCAGCGCGGTCTGCGAATTCGGATTGATAGCCAGTGCCTGGTTGCAGTTGTCGAGCGCCTGCTGCCATTGCTGGCTGGCCAGATAATCACGGCAGAACGCAGCCAGACTGATCTGCTTTACGTAGCTTTCAAAGGACTGGAAGATGTGCTGCGCGGCCTGCTTCGGGTCCGCCGCGGCAAAGCCCGCCACCTCGAACGTCTCACCCGTGCGCGCGCTGATGAAATTCGCGGTGACCTGATGGCCGGCCGCAGCCGGCTCGACTGTGCCACACATGACCAGCTCGGCATTGATCTGCACCGCCAGCTGGCGGCTCTTGATGCAATCGAGCTCGCTCTCCTTGATCTTGTACTTCTTGAGCGCGTCCTTGACTTCCTTTTCTTCCACGGGCGTATGCGTCGGCAGGCGGGCAATGCTCTTCGCGACTTCCTCCGCGACATCTTCCGCGAAGCTCTCCTTCGCCGCGCCGCGGCGCTCGAGCGTCGGCACGAGCACGCGGTAACGGCTGCTGGACGCAGCGGGGGCCGGCTCCTGCGCAGCGAGGGGCAGCGCGGTTACCAGTCCGGTGGCGGCGATAATGAGGGAGAGGGCAACTGTCTGTCGCCGGTTTGTGAACGTGCGCTGCATCTGCTGGATCTCCACAGTGTTAGTGGTCCGAGCGGGCCAACCACATGGCCCAGAATGACTTGGATCTGTAATAGGTAACCCGCTCCGGTACCAAAAGTTCGTCCGGAAGCGAGCTGGGCCGGGCTGAAAAACAGACCCGAAAATGTAGGCCCGGCCGCAATAACGTCGCAAGACTAGGGCCCTTTTTTGCAACGCAGCCGCACCATGAACGAACGATTCGAGGAGCTTCTCCGGCGCGCCGGCGAAATCGCCGACGACGAACGGCCGCGCCGCCGCATCGAGCTGGTCGAGCGCGCCACCGCGGCCGGCCATTCAATCGAGTACGCGGACAGGATTTACGACGTCGCCGAGGAAGAGGCCGTCGATCCGGCGCTGGCCTTCGAGCTGGTATTGGGCGGGATCGGCGTGCGCGACCTGACGCCACCGGTTGCGGACGCCTGGCTGGAAACGCAAGTCGAGACGCCTCCCGATTGGGTCACCGAGCCACGCACGGAGGCTGTCGAAGCCGCGCACGAGCGACGCATGCGCACCACATTTCGTCGCGTGCGCAGCCTGGTCGAACGTTACGGATCCATCCGAGCCGGCATCGAAGCATTCATGCGCGAACCTGATGTCGCCGAATTGAAGTACTGAGCGTACACTGAAGCCATGTTCAAGGAAGATCTCCTCGCGGGCAAAGTCGCCCTCGTCACCGGTGGCGGTTCCGGTCTCGGCCTCACGGCTGCACGCAAGTTCCTCGAGCTGGGAGCACGCGTGGCGATTGTCGGCCGCAATCAACAACGCCTGGAGACGGCGGCCGCGCAGCTGGATGCCGGCCAGCGTCTCTTCCTGCATCCCTGCGATGTGCGCGACGCCTCGCACGTGGATCGGGCCGTGGGAGCCATCTATGATGCGTTCTCGGCCATCGATATCGTCGTGAACAATGCGGCCGGTAATTTCCTGGCCGCTACGGAAGATCTCTCACCGAATGCCTTTGACGCAGTCGTGCGCACGGTGCTGCACGGCACCTTCAATGTCACGAATGCGGTCGCCCGCCGGATGATCGAGCAGCAGCGCGGCGGCGTGTTCCTGAACATCATCACGACGTACGCGTGGACGGGGTCGGCGTTCGTGGTTCCGTCCGCGGTCGCCAAGGCCGGTGTGCTCGCACTCACGCGCTCGCTCGCCGTGGAATGGGCGGCGTACGGTATCCGGCTCAACGCGATCGCGCCCGGTCCGTTCCCGACCGAGGGCGCCTGGACGCGTCTGCTGCCCACGCCCGAACTCGAGCAGGAGTCTCTGTCGCGCATACCGCTCGGCCGTTTCGGTGAGCACGAGGAATTCGCCAACCTGGCGGCGTTCCTGGTTTCCGACGCGGCGCCCTACATCAATGGGGAATGCGTAACCATCGATGGCGGCGCCTGGCTGGCCGCGGGCGGATTATTCAACGGACTCACGCGCGTGCCGCGCGCGCAGGTCAAGGACGCGCTGCGGAAGTTTCGACGGCCGTCCTGAGCACGTTTAGCAGCGCGGCGACGTCGCTGGCATCGTTGTAGACATTGGGAGCCACGCGCAGCGCCGATCCGCGCAGGGCTACGGCCACGCCGGCGCGCTGCAGTTCGGCGTGCAAGGCGAGCAGATCGACGGCCGCAGGCATACGGACGCCGAACAGGTGCGCGCCACGCCACTCCTTCGCCTCTACCATAAAGCCCAGGTCACGCACCTCGTCCACCGCCTCCGCGCACAGCTGGTCGCAGTATCGCTGGATGCCTGCCGGCTGCCACTCCAGAATCTGCTGGAGCGCAGCCTCGGCCATGGGCATGAGCGCGAAGTTGCT
>CBJLQC010000172.1:0-5918 GCA_966424955.1 uncultured bacterium
GCCGAAGTCGAAGACAAGGACGAGAAGTATATCGTGGACGAAGTCCAGCGCCTGCCCGAGCCCGGGACCACCGCGGGGACGCTTGTGCTGGTGCGCGCGGCGACCGCACCCGTTTACGAGGATCCGGCCTTGCCCGCGCCACAAATCACGCAGGCGGTGCTGGGCACGCGCCTCGAGCTGCTCGCGCGCTCCGGCGTCTGGTGCCGTGTGCGCCTCGAGGATGGCTATCTCGGGTGGGTGCACGCCGGCTACCTGCAGTTCGGCGATGAAGAGTGGGCCTATAGCTGGGAGCGCGGCTCGCGCGGCGAGCCGGCCATCTCACTGGGCGCGGAGTTGATCGACGACGCGGGTCGCGTCTTTGCGCGGCTCCCGTGGGGCGCGCGCTGCGTGCGCTTCTCATCCGAGCAGTACGAGCTGCCCGATGGCCGGCGCGGCGCCGTCGGCAGCGGTGAGCTCATTCCGGTCGATCGTATCACCGACTGGTTTCCCCCGCGCGGCGACAGCGTGTCACGCACCGCTCGCCGCTGGATCGGCGCACCCTACCTGTGGGGTGGTGTGACCACCGGCGGCGTCGATTGCTCGGGCTTGGTGCAGGCCGTGTTCTGGCTGCACGGCGTGGCCCTGCCGCGCGACTCCGACCAGCAGTCACGCATGGGCGACGTCATCGAGCCTGGTACCAGCTTCAACGACCTCAGTCCCGGCGATCTGCTCTTCTTCGCGGAGAGCGGGGCCCGCGTGACCCACGTTGCGATTTCCATGGGTGGCCCGCACATCGTCCACTCCGCCCTGACCAACGGCGGCGTGGACGTGAATAATTTGGCTGGTGACCTGGAATACGAAGGGAGATTGCGCTCGGTGTTCGTGCGGGCGCAGCGGGTGCTGCCGGACTTGTAATCGCGGATTTTACCGCCGAGAACGCGGAAAACACGGAGAGCATTTCGGCTCGCGACGGACCGCCGTTTAATTCAAAACTAGTCTTTGAATGGTAACGGCGTGTAAATCGAGCGCCGAGATGCTCTCCGTGTTTTCCGCGTTCTCAGCGGTAGGGAACCTGGTGCTTCTTCGTCTCTTAGTGGTGGACTAAATCCCGAACTTCAAGGGAGCCGCAGCTTGCGACCGGCCACGAGACGTGGATTGGTGATCCCCGGATTCGCTCGCTGCAATGCCGAAACGCTCGTGCCGTTGCGGCGCGCGATCTTCTGCAACGTATCGCCCCGCCGAATCGTTACCGTCCGCCCCGAAGCCTTCCCCTTGGCCGGCGCGTCCACGCGCACCGCCATGGGCCGATCGTTGTTGCGATCGAAGTTTGCGAGCCGAATGCCGATTGCGTCCTCGACGCGCTTCGCGCGATACGTGGACGGCACGTTGTTGCTGATGATGCTGAACGCCAGACGCTCGCCATCACTGGCGCGCACGTAACCGGAGAGCGAAGAGACGTTGTCGATCGTGCCTGTCTTCGCACGCAGGTTGCCGCCCGCCGCCGTACCGCCCATGCGGCGCAGGCCGTTCGGCACACCCGCTTCCGGCAGCGTCTGCCAGTACGAATCGAACACCGGCGACTTCGCCATGAAGGAAAGCAGCGTGATGAAGTTGCGCGCCGACGCGCGATCCAGCACGGAAAGCCCCGAGCCGTCGTCCATATCGAAGCCGGCCGGCGCGGCACCCGTCTCGTTGGCCAGCAGCTGGACCACCGCTTTCTCACCGGCATCCACGCTGCCCTCGCCCAGCGCCACCCGCCCCACCGTCCGCAGCGTCTGCTCGGCCATCAGGTTGTGGCTCTTCTTGTTCACGATCTCCAGGATGTCGATCAGCGGTGGCGACTGATAAATCGCCACCACACGCACCGGCTGCTTCGCGTCGAGCGCAGGCGCGAACACCATCCGCCCCGTGACCGGCGACTCCTCGGCACTGGTAACCGACCGGGCCGGGCCGGTCACGCTAATGCCCTTAT
This sequence comes from uncultured bacterium, assembly GCA_966424955.1. Lineage (GTDB taxonomy): Bacteria > Gemmatimonadota > Gemmatimonadetes > Longimicrobiales > RSA9 > CBJLQC01. The sequence goes on from CBJLQC010000172.1 coordinate 1,952, forward strand.
CCAGCAGGATCTGCTTGAAGACCGACACTGCATATTGCGCAGGATCGGCAACCGGTACCGTGCGCTGTAGCGAGGTGGTCCCGCGGCTGATCTGCCCGCGCACTTCCAGCGGCGCGTCATAGGAGGAGCGCGAGACATTGATGAAGGAGCGACCGCGCGAGACGGTGCGCGCGTGATTGACGACAGTAATCTCATCCGCGCCGCCCAACAGCCCCACCGAGGGCGGCTCGCCCACCGCGCGCGGCTTGATTTCGAGCGTCGCGATATTCTCGCCGTACGACAGCGCGCTGGCCGGCGCCGCATACGAAGCGCCGATGTAGCCTTCCTTCCAGCCGGCGCCGGTACCCGGACCCGCGAAGTACGATGCGTCACCGATCACATTGCCGCGCACTTCCTTCACGCCCAGAGCCGCCAGGGTGTCCGCGAAGGCGTGCCAGATGCCATCACGCCGGCCGAACCGCGCGGTGAAGCTCGGATCGCCGGTCCCGTACACAACCAGGTCACCGGCCAGCACGCCATTCTCGATCTTGCCATCCGCCAGCAGGAATGTGCTGTAGCGGAATTCCGGGCCAAGGAAGTACAGCGCGGCGGCCGTCGTGAATAGCTTCAGCCCAGAGGCCGGCGCGAGATGCATATCCGGCTGATGCGAGAAGAGCGTATCGCCCTTGTCGAGGGAGACGACCAGCACGCTCCAGCGGCTGTTGCTCATCCCCGAACCGGCGATCAGCCGTTCGAGATCGGCGCTCAGCGCGTTGACCGCCGCGGTGCGCGCCGGCGCCGCCACCGCCGCGTGGATGGGCACGACGATCTCGGGCGCCGAAGCGGCCGGCCCACGTTCCTGGGCGGCCATGAATGCCAGCACCGGCACGACCAATAAAGCTGCGGACAATCGGAAAATAGGTCGTCTCCTATTCATGCTGCGGCCCAGAAGTGCAAGAGGAGGGCCATTTTCCCGCAACGGAATAACTGTTGCAATTTCACGATGTGTGAACCCGCCATGCTATAGCGACTCTGGGAAGTTGTGTACTTTTTTCGCGCGCTGCGTGCTGTGCGGCGTCGTCGTCATCACCGGCTGCAGCCGGCAGCCCGCCACCACCGGCGTCGCCGCGCTGCCGGCGCCGCGAGCCGACACCATCGTGGTATCGGTCCCCGTGATCCGTCTTACAACAACAGACTCGGCGAATGGTTCCCTGGCACTCGACTCGGCAGCGCTCCAGCTCATCGAGCGGCGCGTCATGAGCCGTCTGGCCAGCGTGCTGCGTGCGGAGGTTCGCATCGCAGCCGGCCGCCCGACCGATGGAATCGCTCCGTCGAGCAATCGCGCACCAGACATCCGCCATGGTCTGCTCGGCGCCATAACGTTCAATGATGACGGTAGTCTGAGTCAAGCGTCACGTGATCGCATCGCAGCCATTGCCGGATTGCTGGATGACATCGATGCACCGCTGGAAATCCGGGCGCATGCGCAGCTCGGCACGAACCAGCTCGACGTCGCGATCGCGCGCGCCCGCCGCGTCTACGCCGAGTTGATTGCGACCAACAGAGCGCTCGCGGACCGCGCCATCAACATCACCGTGAGTGGCGCCGCCCTGCAGCCCGCCGAGGCGCGGGTAGAGGTCTTTTACCAGCTGCCCAGGTAGGGCAGGCGCTCGTCGGCGTTTCGCCGCAGCGCTGCGGCCTCGTATAATTCGCGCATGGTGCTCGGTACGGGGCTCGACCTGGTCAGCAATTCCCGTTTTCAGAAGTTCCTGGAACGACGTGGCGAACGCGGGCTCAAGCGGTTGTTCACCGACGGTGAGCTGGCGTACTGCCTGACCCACGCGAACCCCACGCCCTCGCTGGCAGCCCGCTTCGCGGCCAAGGAGGCGTTCTTCAAGGCGCTGGGAACCGGCATGGGCCCGGGCGGCGATTGGCGCGACGTGGAAGTCATCCGTCTTTCGTCCGGTCGCCCGCGCCTGATGCTGCACGGACGCGCCGCCGCCGCCGCGCACGAACTGCAGGTGCGCACGATCCACCTCTCCCTCACGCACACCGACGATACCGCGGCCGCTTTCGTGGTGTTGGAGGCGTAGAAAATGCAGCAGGTGCTCCCGCCCTTGCGCGGACGTCCAGGCGCGGCGACCTTGTGAACGTTGCTCCAGCCGAGGTCACGATGCGCCGGCCCGTTTCACGGGTAGGGCGCTTTTTCTTTTTCTCCCACAACCAGTTCGTTCAGAAAGTGCAGGAAGCCATGGCAGATTCGCTTCGCGTGCTCATTGCCGATGATGAAACGCTGCACAACCTCGCGTTGACGAGCCAGCTGGAGACGCTGGGGCACGAGGTGATCGCGACAGCGACCAACGGCAGGGAAGCGGTCGAGCTGGCTCGCCAGACGCAGCCCGACATCGCGTTTCTGGACATTCGCATGCCGCAAATGAGTGGCCCGGAAGCGGCACTGCAGATCGCCACGGATCGGCCCATCCCGATGATCGTTCTCTCCGCCTACAGTGATTCGCGCACGGTCGAGGAAGCGATCAAGGCTCCCGTCTTCAATTACCTGGTCAAGCCCGTCGACCCCGACGATCTCGCGCCGGCCATTGCCGTGGCGCGCGCGCGCTTCGACGAATGGCTGGACGCACGCCGGCAGCGCGACCTGCTCGAGCTGAAGCTGGAAGAGCGCAAGATCGTGGAACGTGCGAAGGGGCTGCTGATGGAATCGCGCGGCCTGAGTGAGCGCGATGCCTATCGTTTTCTTCAGAAGACGAGTCAGGACAAGAATACGCCCATGGTGGAGCTGGCCAAGAAGATCCTCCTGGCCGCGCCGCTTTTGCAGAAAGAGTCCTAAGCCATCGTCGTCATGCGGTCAGCTTTGAGCACCAGCGTTGGTGTTCCCGCAAACAAGGCCCCTACCAGGCCGGCCTCTATACTGGTCGTCGATGACGAGCCGATGGCCAGGCAGATGTTCAAGGATCTGCTCGAGGCCCATGGCTTTCGTGTGATCACGGTGGCACGCGGAGAGGAGGCCTTCTCCTTTCTGCGCGAGGTCGAGCTGGTCGTGCTGGATGCCATGCTGCCGGATCGCGACGGCTGGTCGGTTTGCCGGGAAATCAAGGAAAAGCACGATCCGCTGCTCCCCGTCATCATGGTGACGGCGCGCACGGCACCCGAGGATGTGGTACGCACGTTTGCGGCTGGTGCCGACGATTACGTTTCCAAGCCCTTCCATGTCGCAGAACTGACCGCCCGTATCGATTCGCGCCTGCGCGTGCATCGCGCCGAACAGAACATCAAGAAGACGAACGAGCAGCTCCGCGAGCTGGCCGACCAGAACTACCAGTTGTACGAGCAGGCACGCAAGGACGCCGAAGAACGACTGCTCCTCCTCCGCGAGCTCGATCACCGCGTCCGTAACAACCTCGCCGTCATCAGCGGGCTGATCACCATGGAGCGCAACCGCCGCCCACCACGCGAGCCGGAAGACGCCCTGGCCAGCCTGGAGAGTCGCTTGCGCTCCTTCATCCTCGTGCATGAAGCACTGCGCCGGCAGAACTACCTGGGCGTGCCGATCCGCGAAACCACGGAAATGCTGGCGCAGCGCCTGCGCAATGCATGGGATGTCGGAGGACGCATCAAGATCCAGATCGAGGGTGACTCACCCGTCCTCGATGAGAAGCAGGGATTTGCGACTTCGCTGATGCTCAATGAGCTGATCACCAACGCCTTCCGCCACGGCATCCCCGAGGGACGGCAGGGCACCGTGAAGATCCTCATCAGGCGGGAAGGCCCGATGGTTCGCATCGAAGTCATCGATGATGGGGTGGGTACCAAACAAGTCGGCAAATCAGGCGTGGTGGGTAGCGGCCGTTCCATCGTGGACGCGCTGGCCCGCGATGAGTTGAACGGCCGCTTCGACTTCATCTCCAACGAACAGGGTACCCGCGCCATCGTGACCTTCCCGCTTCATTCTACTGCCCGCGCCTAGCACCTT
>CBJLQC010000173.1:0-5918 GCA_966424955.1 uncultured bacterium
TGCGCGAGCGTCATGGCGACATCGATGTGCTGGGCCAGTACTTCGTGGACAGCATCTGCCGCGAGCATGGCATTGGCACGAAGCGGATCGCGCCGGAAGCGGCCGAGCTGCTGCGGCGCTATACCTGGCCGGGCAATGTGCGCGAGCTGAAGAACGCGCTGGAGGGCGCACTGATCGTCTGTGAAGGCGACACGCTGCTGCCGGAACACATCTCGCTGCGCACGCGTCGTCCCGCCGAACCGGCGACCGAAGTGCTTCAGCCGGTGGACGAGCTGGAGATCATTCGCATTCCGAAAGCGGGGCTGACTCTGCACGAAGCGGAGCGGCAGCTCCTGGAATCGACACTTCGCCTGGCCCGCTTCAACCAGTCGCTGGCCGCGCGCATGCTGGGCGTATCGCGGCCGACCATTGTGCGCATGATGCAGAAGCACGGCTTCCGCACCAAGCGCGACCTGGTCGCCGAATAAGTCAGTTCCTCGTCACGTACCAGCGCGGCAGCGTGAGCAGCGCGCCGCGCAGGTCCATCTGCACGCCCTGCAGCCTGTCCCGCAACACGATGAGGTCGGGCGACCACCAGGTGATGGTCATCGGCTGGTCATCGCGCATGATGCGCTGGAACCGTTTCCAGAGCGCGGTGGCCGCCTTCCGGTCGCCGGTGACGGCCGCACGATCGAGAATGCGATCGACTTCCGGATTGCGGTAGGAGCTGGCATGGAACGGATCGTCGATGGTGCTCGAGTGGAAGGCGTCGTGGAAGTTCAGCACCAGGTCCGTGCTCATCTGCAGATAAGCGGCGTCGAAGTTACGTGCGGGTGAAGTGATGTCCTGGATCATGACCGCGAAGTCGACGGGACGCACATCGATCTTCACGCCCACGCGCGCCAGCTGCGCGCGTATCAGCTCGCCGATGTCGCGATTGAACTGGTTGTTGGCGGTCACTTTCAGCTCGATCGCCAGCGGCTGGCCGGCGCTGTTCTCGCGCACGCCGTCGCGGTTGCGATCGGTCCATCCTGCCGCATCCAGAAGCCGGCTGGCCTGGGTCGTATCGAACGGCAGCGGCGCCAGGGTGCGATCGAACGCCCAGTGATAGGGCGGTACCGGACTGGCGGCCAGGGTACCGTAACCGCCGCGCAGGACACGCAGCATCTCGCCCCGATCCAGCGCGAGCGTCAAGGCGCGGCGCACCCGCGCGTCGCTCAGGCCGTCACGCTTGCCGTTCCACACGATCATGTTGTAGCGATTGGATGGTCGAATCAGCGCGCGCATGTTCGGGTCGGCATCCAGTGTTGCGACGTTTTCCGCGCGCGGTCCGATGATCAAATCGACCTGTCCGGTGCGAATCTCGGTAATCTGGGCGGTGTTGTCCGGAACCACGCGCCAGATCACGCGGTCGAGCCGGGGCCGCCCGCCCAGGGCGGCCGGAAATGCACGATTGGCCTCGAATACCCACCGATCATTCGCACGCTGCGATACGAAGCGGAACGGTCCGTTGCCGACCGGCTGCTTGTTGAATGCGGCCTGCCGCAAGCGTGCAGGCGGAATCGAATCCAGCAGGTGCCGCGGCATGATCGCGATCTGCGTCCAGGCAAAAAGCGGCTCGACGTGTGGCTTCAGCGAAAACCGGATGGTGAAGGAATCGACGACCTGGGCGCTGGTCCAATTGGCCAGCTGCTCGACCTGCGGTGATCCGGTTTCCGGGTTCTTGATGCGCTCGAAGGTGAACGCCACGTCGTGCGCGCTGGTGCGTTTACCGTCGTGCCAGCGGACATCGCGACGCAAGCGAAAAACAGCCGCGGTGTCACCGATCATGCGCCAGGAAAGTGCCAGCCGGGGCGCATAGCTGAGGTCACTATTGAGGGTGACCAGCCGCAGGAACAGTGCGTTGTCGATGAACTCGCGCGTCCAGGCGTCGGCATTGACGATGGAATTGAGGTTTTGCAGATCGGACGCGCCCGCAATGACCGCAGTGCCCCCGATGCGCGGCTGCTGCGCGCGCAGGCCGCTGACACAAAACGCTGCCAGGCAAGCCAGGACAAAAGCACGACGACCCGGAGCTGCGCGCAGCACACCGGGCCGAATGTCGCGCGCCTCGCGCATCAGTCGCTCCTCGTCATAGGTGCTTGGACGTATACAATCACCGATCCGGCTGGGTCAAGCTTGGCGCACCTCGATCATGGACTTGAAGACGTCGAACAGGTGCGGGTCGATCATGCGGCCGGCTTCGGCCTGCATGATGGCCAGGGCTTCGTCCTGGGTGAAGGCACTGCGGTAACTGCGGTCGGTGGTCAACGCATCGTAGACGTCGGCAATGCCGAGCAGGCGGGCAGCGAGCGGAATCTCCTCGCCACTGAGGCCGTCCGGGAAGCCGGCGCCATCCCACCGCTCATGGTGACTGCGCACTACGGGCCGCAGGTCGTAGGGCAAAGCGAGCCCGGCTACCATCCGGTCGCCCGCGATGGTATGAGCCCGCAGCGTTTCCCATTCGGGCTCCTGCAGTTGGCCGGCGTGGGGAACGCATTCGGGCACGCGTGCTTTGCCGATGTCATGGAGGAAGGCACCCACGCGCAGCCAGCTGAGGTCGCGACCGGCCATACCGACCGCCGCCGCGAGCCTGGCCGTGTACTCGGCAACCCGGGCGCAGTGTCCGACGGTGTAAAGCCCCGGCGATTCGATCGATTCGCCCCAGGCCCGTGCCACCATGAGGAGCTCCTCGTCGAGATCGCCCAGCATGCGGCAGGCGCGACCCAGGCTCTGCAGCGCGTCGTTGTGGCGGCGCTGCTCGTGGTAGACCAGTGCGCGTTCCCGCTCGGCGTCGGCGGCCAGCACAGGCTGGTCCGCCTGCCGCGCCAGCTCGATCATGAGGGAGAGGTGGGTTTCTGCCAGGTGCAGCTTGCCGGTCTGCCGGTAGAGGACGCCATACGTCTTGTGCGTTGCCGCGCTGCCGATAGTGGCACGCAGCCGCCCGAAGAGCTCGAACGCCTGGTCGCAGCAGGCGCGGGCGTCGTCGAAGCGATCCACCCCCAAGTAGAAATCCGCGCGATTGAGCTGCACGGTGGCCACGGTTTCCGGGTCGCGCGCGCGCCGGGCGTTGAGCAGCGCAGCGTCAAAGGCGGCCTCGGCGAGCGCATACTCTTTCAGCGCGGCGTGCGCCATGCCGATGCGGTTGAACGCGAGGGCGGTTTCCGCGTCGCCGTGCATGTCGGCGCCGCCCAGATCGCGGCCGGGCGCGGTCATGGCTCAGCTCGCCCGGGTCTGCGACCAGCCGTCGGCTGGTTCCCGCGACGGCTGTGGCTGATGCAGTTTCCTGAAGACCTCGAACATGTCCGGATCGAAGACGCGACCCGCTTCGCTTTGCATGACCTGCAATGCCTGGTCGGTCGAGAAAGCCGGGCGGTAGCTGCGATCCGTAGTCAGTGCATCGAACGCATCGGCGATGCAGAGAATACGCGCAGCTACCGGGATCGCATCGCCACGAAGCGCATCGGGGTACCCGGTACCGTCGAAGTGCTCGTGGTGATGGCGGATCATCGGATGAACCTCGATAGGGAAATCGAGTTCATGCACGAGCTCCGAACCGAGCAGCGTGTGCTGTTGCACCAGCTGCCACTCCTCCGCAGTCAGCGGACCCGGCTTTTCCAGCACATGTTGGGGGAGGCCGGAATTTCCGATATCGTGGATGTGGGCGCCGATCTTCAGCCAATCCGTGCCGCGGTAATCGAGCGCACCAGCGAGCTGAAGGGCGTATTCGGCGACGCGGCGCCCGCGGCGCGCGCGTTGGTCATGGGGCGCGGCATCGTCGGTCCAGATCTGCAGCGCCTGCAGATAGACGTCCTGCATGCGGTCCAGGCGGCGGCGCAGGTCGAGGATCTCGCGTCGCGCATCCAGCTCCATGAACAGCCGGTGCGCGTGGTTGAGTGACCGCAGCGCGAGCCGGTGCTGGCGCTCACTCATGTAGAGGGTGGCGCGCTCGTTCTCGATTTCGGCCTCCAGCAGCTTGCTGTCGCAGCCGCGGGCCAGCTTCAAGGCCAACGAGAAGTGTACGTGCGCCATCTGCGGCTTGCTGGTCTCGCGGTAGAGGACGCCGTAATACCGGTGCACTGCCCCCAATCCGGAGTCCGAGCCCAGCCTGCTGAAGGTCCTGAAGGCGCGCTCGCAGTACTCGCGGGCGCGTTCGAACTGTTGCCGCTTCAGGAACAAGTCGGCGCGACCACACTCGATCTTCCCCATCGTAGCATGGTCGCCCTCGCGCTCTGCCAGCTGGTAGGCCGCATTGAACGACAGCTCGGCTGCCGCCCACTCGCCCATTTCACTGTGCAGAATCGCGATGTTATTGAGAACCAGCCCGGCGCCGCGCTGATCGTTCAGCTTGCGGAAGCGGTCGTGGGCCGATTGATAGCGCATGAGTGAAGCGCTCATATCGCCGCGCACGCTGGCCAGCGTGCCGAGATTCATGTCGATCATGGCCGACAGTCGGTCGGCGTCTTCTTCTCCTGCGATAGTACCGGCCCGCTCGTACAGCGCTTCCGCGACATCCAGGATGCCGCGAAACTGCGTGACGACGGCCAGCGCGTTCAGCGCGGACGCGCACTGCTTGCGCAGATTGAGCCGCTGCGCGGCGACCAGGCTGCTCTGGAAAGCGACGGCCGCCTGCTCGTATTCACCGCGCTCGAAATGCACGCGACCCAGCCAGCGCAACACCTCGGGCCCACGCTCGGTATGTTCGCCCGACTGAATGCGACGCAGCGCTTCCGTGTAGCGCTGTTCGGCTTCGTTCCACGCGCCCGCTCGCTCGGCGCGGTGCGCGGCGCTGATGAGACTTTCTACCGAGAGTTGCGCGGGCGTCGTCATTAATCGATCGCCGGGCTGAGCTCTTTGCTGAACTCGAGCGCCAGGCTCCAGACGGAGAAATGCCGGAGGGTACCGGTTACCGTCCGGTTGCCCCTGTCGATCTGCACCGACGCCAATTCCAGGATCCCCGGATCGTTCTGGCCGGCGACATTCGCGATGTATAACTGGTCGGCTGCTCCGATTTCGTCGGCATCGGCGTCATCGTAGGGGAGCGTCAGCTGAAGCGGCCGATGGAATTGCGAGACCGGATTGCGTTCCTGGTCGTAGGCGTACAGCGTCACGCCGATCATGTCGTTGTCGAGCACCATCATCACGAAGCGCGTCGGCTGCTTGACCGCACCGCGCGGCACGATCAGCTCGTATTTGCCGACCTGCAGGTGCACGCGCTCGCCATTGGTAATGAATTCCGAAATGGCGACGCCGGTCGTGGTTCTGGCCACGCGCCGGGCCAGCTTTACGTTCGACCGCGGCGGTGCGGCTTCGACCCGCGCCCAAACCGGCTCACTCACGCCGCGTGGATGTGACGCGTCCTCGCACCCCAGCAGGGATGCAAGCGACAGCAGTGCGGCGAACAGCGTGCGCTGGGACGACATGGCCATTCCAGACCCTCTAGAATTTCGTTCTGGGGAGACGACAAACAGCGACTTGCCGGCGCGGATAAAGGCAAGGCGAGGACCAGCCGCATGCGGCTGCGGCGGTCTCCGCTAAGTGTTTGAGATCATGGCGATTACCGCACCGCTCGCGCTCGCGCGGGAGGCGGGCCGACTGCAACGAAACGTTACAGGTGCAATGATGCGGTATAACGGTTCATGTCCGAGAGCAAACGCAACTGGTGCAGACTACCAGCGGGTCGGCCCCAGCTCGAGCCAAGGCCGAAGACGAAGGGCGGAGTAATAGGACGGCATGATTGGACTGCGTTTTCATACTACGTTTTCATACTACGTTTTCATACTACGTTTTCATACTGCGTTTTCATACTACGTTTTCATACTACGTTTTCATACTACGTTTTCATACTGCGTTTTCATACTACGTTTTCATACTACGTTTTCATACTACGTTTTCATACT
>CBJLQC010000174.1:0-5914 GCA_966424955.1 uncultured bacterium
GCCTCCTGAGGAATAACCGAGGTAGTGCATGGCGCCAGCGGATCGTCCGGGGTGAAGTACTTCGCGCGAGCCGCAAGCCACAACTCGCGGTCGTGTCCACCGCCGCCCACAAGCTCCATAATGGCGCCGCCCACTCGGGCGTCGCACCCACCAAAACCTGAGGATCCCATGCTTCGCACCCGCCTGACTGGTGTGTTGGTGCTGCTGCTTGCCTTCAGCGCGATGGCTGAGGCGCAGCGCACTGCGCCAGATTCCGCGTTCCTGGCCGGCATGCGCTGGCGGCCGATCGGCCCCGCCAACATGGCCGGCCGTGTAACCGACATCGAGGGACTGCCGAGTCCATCGCGCACCTTCTACGTCGCTTCGGTCGCGGGCGGCATTTGGAAGACGACGAATGGCGGCACGACTTTCCGGCCGCTGTTTCAAACCGAGCGCGTGGTTTCGATGGGCGACCTGGCGATCGCGCCGAGCGATACGCTGCAGTTGTGGGCGGGCACGGGCGAGGAGGATGCGCGCAACTCGATCTCACCGGGCGGCGGCATCTACAAGTCGACGGATGGCGGCAATACCTGGAAGCTGATGGGGCTGGAGAAGACCGAGCACATTGCACGCATCGTCGTGCATCCCACGAATCCGAACATCGTGTATGTCGCGGCCATGGGCGCAACGTGGCGCAACAACCCGGAGCGCGGTCTCTACCAGACGACGGATGGCGGCAAGACCTGGCAGCTGATCAAGTTCGTCAGCGACCAGGCGGGCTTCATCGATCTCGCGATGGATCCCACCAATCCAAACGTGCTGTGGGCAGCCAGCTGGGAGCGGATACGCACACCCTACTCACTGAACAGTGGTGGCCCGGGCAGCGCGTTGTGGAAGACGACGGACGGCGGACGGACGTGGACGGAGGTCAAGGGCGGCGGCTTCCCGGCGACCATGAAAGGCCGCATCGGGATCGCGATCGCGCCCAGCAATGCCCGGACGATGTATGCGCTCGTCGAAGCGGAGAACGCGGAAGGCAGGGATGATGGCTGCCGCGCGGCGGCCAAAGGGGGCTGCGGTTTGTACCGCTCGACGGACGGCGGTAGCACGTGGGAGTGGATGAACGGCAACGACGTGCGTCCGTTCTATTACTCGCAGGTGCGGGTCGACGTCGCCAATCCGGACCGCGTGTACTGGTCGAGCACGCCCGTCAACTATTCGAACGACGGCGGCAAGACGGTCGGCAACACGACGGTCGGGCTGCACGTCGATCACCACGCGATGTGGCTCGATCCGAAGAATCCCGATCATTTCATTGTCGGCAACGACGGCGGCATCGGCGTGACCTGGGACAAGGGCGGCACGTTCGAGTTCGTCAACAACATTCCGATCGGCCAGTTCTACAACGTCAGCTACGACATGCGTGTGCCGTACTGGGTGTGTGGCGGGCTGCAGGACAACGGGTCGTGGTGCGGCCCCAGCCGCAAGGCGAGCGGCGTCATCACGAATCACGACTGGTTCAACTTCAACGGCGGCGATGGCTTCGTAACGCAGCAGGATCCACGGCAGTGGTGGATCGTCTACGGCGAGTCGCAGGGCGGCAACATGGCGCGCCGCGATCTGCGGACCGGTGAGCGCACGCAGCTGCGCAAGCCGAACTGGCTGGATCGCTATCGTGCCTTCGAAGATTCCATCGTGATCGAGCGCGGCGATACGGCGCGCACGCTCCCGCCGGAAGCGCAGCGTCGCATTGCCGATTTGCGCGCGCGCCAGATCGAGGATTCGGTCGCGTTCAACCTGCGCTGGAACTGGAACACGCCGTTTTTCATCTCGCCGCACAACCCGGAAGTATTTTATGCCGGCGCGAACCGGGTCATGAAGTCGACCAAGCGGGGTGAAGACCTGGAGCCGATATCGCCGGACCTGACGACGCGCGATTCGATGAAGATCCGCGTCAGCACGCGCACGACCGGCGGCATCACGCCGGATGTGACGGGGGCGGAGACGCACTCGACGATCGTCTCGCTCAACGAGTCGCCGGTGCGGGCTGGAGTTTTGTTCGCGGGTACCGACGACGGGAAAGTGTGGATCACGCAGGATGGCGGCGGCAAATGGACCGACCTGACGGCGCGCTTCAATAAGCTGGTACCGGCCAACACGTACGTCAGCCGCATCGAGCCGTCACGCGTGGACGTGAACCGGTTCTACGTGACGTTCGACAATCACCGGCGCGGCGATTTCACGCCGTATGTCTTCGTGACGGATGACGGTGGCCGCAACTTCCGCTCGATCGCGGCCGGCCTGCCGCGCGGCGGTCCGGACTTCGTGCATGTCATTCGCGAAGATCCGGTGAATCCCAATCTGCTGTACCTGGGTACCGATGTCGGCGCGTACGTGTCGACCGATCGCGGCGCCTCGTGGCAGAAGTTCATGACCGGGCTGCCCACCACGCCCGTGCACGATCTGCAGATCCACCCGCGCGACCGCGAGCTGATCGCGGGCACGCACGGCCGCTCCATCTGGGTAGTCGATGTGGCGCCGCTCCAGCAATTCAATCAGCAGCTGCTGGCGGCCACCACGCCCGTGCTGCTGGAAACGAAGCCGGCGCTGGCCTTCACGGACGTGCCGGTCGGTGGCGAGTCGATGGGTCACAAGGTGTTCCAGGCGCAAAGCCCGCCGTTCGGCGGCGAGATCACGTACTACGTGCCCAAGGGCTACACCGCGCCGGGCGCGGCGGCGACGGCGGCGACGACGGCGCCGGCAGCGGACAGCGCGCAGCGCGGAAGGCAGCGCGGCGGACCGCGCGCGCAGGTGATCGTCCTGAATGCGAAGGGTGATACGATTCAGAATGCGCAGGGCATGCTGACTGCGGGCTTGCACCGCGTGTACTGGAACCTGCGGCCGCGTCCCGAGCCGCGGCGCCCGCTGTCACCGGCGGAAAAGCGTGACAGCGCATTGCTCGAGCCGCGCATCACCTTCGTGGTCGATTCGCTGGTGAAAGCTGGTGTCGCGCGCGATACCGTCGACGCGGCCTTGCGGGCGTGGCGCAACGCGCAGCAGCAGAGCGGCGGGTTCGGCGGCTTCGGGGGCGGTGGCCAGGGCGGCGGCTCATCGACATCGATGCCGGCGACGGGCGGACCGTTGAGCAGCGCGCTGGGAGTGCAAGCCGAGCGCCCGGGCGAAACCACGCCGGCCACGCCACGGCCCGGCGCGCCCGGTGGTGGCGGCGGCGGCTTCGGCTTCACCCCGCCCGGCGTGGATGCCGATGTCTATCGCACCCTGAACGCCGTCTTGCGGCTGCCCGACCGTACCAACCTGCGGGCAACCGGTGGCGGCGGTGGTGGCTTCGGCGCGCAGCCGCTGATCGAGCCCGGCGAGTACACGGTCATTCTGAAGGTGGGTGACCAGATGCAGACGAAGCAGATTACGGTGGTGAAGCCGAGCTGACGTTTTCCGGCCTCACGAAAAGAAAACGGGCGCTCTCGCTGGAGCGCCCGTTTTCTTTTGCCGGCCCGCGCCGCAGCAAATCACTGCTGCGAGGAGGGCGGCACCATGCCGTTCATCCGCATGTACGTGACGATGTTGCCGTAATGCTCCCAATTGTGCGCGGTGTTGAAGCTGACGGCACCCGCGTAATTGGTCGCATTGCCGAAGATGGTGAGCGGCTTGGCCAGGTCGGCATCCGAGAGCGCGCCGTAGGCCGCGCCACACCCATCATAGGATGCCTTCAGCGCAGCCACGATCTCCGCCTTGGTCTTCGCCGTCTTCTCGTTCGCGTCGGAATACTCCTTGGGCGTTCCCGTGACCTGGCCGCAGAAGAAATTGTTCGCATCCGCCAAATGGGCGAAGATCGCGCCCAGCGTACGCACTTCCTTGGTCGGCTGGAAGCTGTACTTGTCCTCGGGAATCTGCTCGGCCGCCTTGACGATGTTGCCATGCGCCATGTGGAAGATGGCCGCGAGCGCGTTCGTCTGCGCCTTGCCGCTCGCCTTGTCCTGCGCCAGCGCGACCGATGAGCCGGCCACGGTCAGCACCGCGAGAATTGCTGCTGCACGCTTCATAGGGGACCTCGTTTGGTTGGGGGCGTTTTTTGGGAGAAGGGAAAGATGAGAGGCGGCGAGGAACCGAGCAATATACGGACTCGGGCGCGGGCGCGGGCGCGGGGGTGGGCGCGGGTAACAGATCCGGGCGCGGGCCGACGGGCCGCGGCCCCCGCGCCCACGCCCGCGACCACCCCGCGGCCCGCGACCCAAGGCATTTGTGCGCGCCCACCCCCGCGCCCGCGCCCGCGCCCGAGTTCGTTCCGTCAGCTCGCGATGACCCGCTTCACACGAGATCCCGAGGGCAGCGTCGCATTGGCGTCCACCTGGTTGATGATGGCCAGTTCGGCAATCGGCACCACCGACGGGTAGCGGGCATTGAACTGCGTGAGCGTCATGGCCGAGGAGATCTGCACGATATCCACGACATTGGGGCGAACGTTCAGCGCGCTCGCATCCGTCAGCGTGGCAAAGCTGCCGGCGATGCTGCGGAAGGTGTTGTCGTACGCGCGCAGCTGGGCAGCTCCTGTGTACGAGAGAATCTGGTACGTGCGCCCGCCGTGCGACACGAACGTGATCAGGCCGGCGACATTGCCCTGCTGCGTTTGCGCCTGGAAATAGCTGCTGTATGCGGGCAGGCCGTTGATGGCGCTGTTCGAGCTCTGTCCCTGCTGGATGCCCTGCTGTGAGAAGAACTGGCGCGCCGCGGTCGTCGGATCGCCCTGGGCGAGCTGCAGCTGCATGATCGCGGCCTGCTGCGCACTGACGGCCAGCACGGCCTGCTTGGTGTTCTGGGTCTTCCAATCGGACGGCACGCGCATCCGGAAGCGCAGATCCGGGTGCAGGAACTCGCCGTTGCGGAAGAACCCTTCGCGCGGGTTCTCGCCGTAAACGAGGCCGTCGATCTGGTCGAGGTACTCGCGCTCGCGGACGATGCGCGGCGTGGAGGGCGCCGGCAGCGCGGCGACGCGCTGCTGTACGGTTTGCGCGCGCTCGCCGGGATCCGGGTGCGTGGATGCCCAGGCCGGCAGGCCGCTGCGACCCTCGGCTTCGCCGACGCGCTGCAGGGCGAGGAAGACGTCGTCCATCTCGCTGACGTCGTAATTGTCGTTGAGTGCGTACTTGAAGCCCAGCTCGTCCGCCTGACGCTCCGCGTCGCGGCCGTATTTCAGGAAGAGCAGCTGCATGCCGGTGGACAGCAGGTCACCGAACTGCGCGAGTTCCGGCTTGGCGATGACGGCCGCGATCAGCCCGATCTGCCCGAGCTGCGACTTGGTGATCTGTTGCGCCGAGTGGCGCGCGGCAATGTGTCCGATTTCATGACCCAGGACACTGGCCAGCTCGGCCTCCGAGTCCATGAGGTTCATGAGGCCGCGCGTGATATAGACGGGCCCGCCGGGCAGCGCGAAGGCGTTGGGGATCGGATCATCGATCACGCCGAAGCGCCAGGGCAGCTGCGGGCGCTCCGACGCGCGGGCCAGCTCCGTCCCGATGCGGCGGACATAGGCCTGCAGCTCGGCGTCGTTGACCAGCCCCAGCGACTGCTCCACCTGCTGGGCGGCCTCCTGCCCCATCTGGATCTCCTGGCCTTCGGAGACCAGCGATATCTCGCGCCGTCCCGTCACCGGGTTGGTCGCGCAGGCGGCCAGGACGGCCACCGACAAGGTCATCAGCAGTTTTCTCATGTTCCCCCTCACAGTTGGACCCCACCGTTTTTGCAAGTCGAAGGCCGTACTTCGGGCTCGGGATGGGGCTCGTCCTCGTCCTCGGGTTGGGACAAGGAGATCCTGCCGATCCCGGGCACGAGGACGAGCCCCATCCCGAGCCCGGGGCGTCGCGGCCTAACGTGGCGCCCCCCTGAAGTGTCATCTAACGTCAATTGATGCGCAGCGATA
>CBJLQC010000175.1:0-5901 GCA_966424955.1 uncultured bacterium
TGGATCACCGCAACCTGAATCTGGATGTCGACTGGATGAGTGGTGTCAACCCGACCACGGAAAACCTGGTGGTCGCTGTTTGGCACCGGATCGCGGATGGTCTGCCGCGGGATGTCACGCTGGTACGCCTGGTACTCTGGGAGACGCCGCGCAACTACGTGGAATACGATGGCCGATAAGACACTGAAGCAGGCGAGTCTCAGCGAGATCATGGCGGAAGTGCTGCTGCGCATCGGCGAGGATCCCACGCGCCCCGGCTTGCGCAAAACGCCGGAGCGTGTGGACAGCAGCCTGCGCTGGCTCACCCGTGGCTACCAGGCTTCGGTCGCCGAGGCCATTGGTGATGCCATCTTCGAGGAGCAGCACGAGAGCATGGTGCTGGTGAAGGACATCGAGATGTACTCATTGTGCGAGCATCACATGCTGCCGTTCTTCGGGAAGGTGCACGTCGCCTACATTCCGCGGAACCGCATCGTCGGGCTGTCCAAGCTGCCCCGCGTGGTGGACATTTTCGCGCGCCGGCTGCAGGTGCAGGAGCGCATGACCGAACAGATCGCGGAGGCGCTTTCGGAAGTGCTCAACCCGCAGGGCGTGGGCGTCATTGTCGAAGCCTATCACCTGTGCATGATGATGCGCGGGGTGGAGAAGCAGAATTCGAAGACCATCACGAGCGCCATGCGCGGGGTTTTCCTGGAGGATATGCGCACGCGCGACGAGTTCCTGCGGCTGTCCATGGTGAATGGCATCATCACCTGAGAGCGGGCTGGCCGGCCGGACGGCGCTGGTCACGGGCGGCACGCGCGGGATCGGTGCCGCGATCGTGAGCGCATTGAGAGGAGCGGGTTGCGAGGCGGTCGCGGTGGCGCGGCACGCGGAGGTGAGCAGCGTCGTCGCGGACATCACTCGCAAGGAGGACGTGGACCTGCTGGCCGGGCGCTATCAGCCCGACATCCTGATCAACGCCGCGGGCGCGTTCGGACTGGCGCGGGTGGCTGAGACCAGCGTGGAAAGCTTCGACCGAATGCTGGCCACGAATCTGCGAGGCCCCTTCCTGTTGATTCGCGCGTTCCTGCCACCCATGTTGGCACGCGGGAGCGGGCACATTGTCTCGCTGGGCTCGATCGCGGGGCGGCAGGCCTTTCCGTCGAACGGCGCCTATTCGGCGTCCAAGTTCGGGTTGCGCGGGCTGCATGCCGTGCTGGACACCGAGCTGAAGGGAACGGGCGTGCGCGCCACGCTGATCGAGCCGGCCGCAACGGACACGGAGCTGTGGGACGAGGTCGACCGGCGAGGTCATCCGGAACTGCCCGAGCGGACCGCCATGTTGTCACCGGCGGCGGTGGCGGACGCGGTGCTCTACGTGCTCACGCGGCCGGCCGAAACGCACATCAATTATCTCGGAGTGGAACGGTCCTAGGCGGATGTTTGTAGTCAGCGTTCAGGCGCATTACGACAGCGCGCATTTCCTGCGCAACTATCATGGCAAGTGCGAGCGCATGCATGGCCACCGCTACGTGGTCGAGCTGGCCCTGCACAGCGAAGTTCTGGACCAGGCGGGCATTGCTTTCGATTTCGTGATCGTGAAGAAGCATCTGCGCGACCTGGCCGAGCGGCTGGATCACGAAAACCTGAACGAGCTGCCGCCCTTCGATGAGGTCGAGCCGTCCGCGGAAAACCAGGCTCGCTACTTCTTCGACGAAATGAAGCGACTGCTGCCGCCCGCCATGGGCGCTGCAATGCTGTACGTGAAGGTGTGGGAGACGCCCACGCAGTTTGCCCTCTACTCAGAAAAATCACTGTGGATCTGAAACTCCGGGTCATCCGTCACGCCGCGGTAGTCGCGCTCGCGTTTGCGCTGGGCGCGTGCGCCAGCGGACCAGTCCGCCGAAACGTGGATGGCGAGATCGTGCGCCCGCTGCCGTCCGAGCTGCCCGACACGACGTTCGGCACGCACGCGCTGGTCGTCGCGCGCTCGCCGCACGACCATATGCTGTGGGTCGGCACGTACGGCCGCGGCATCTTCGTCACGCGCGAAGACTCGGCGCAGAAGTGGAAGCGCATTACGTCCGTGAGCGGCGACTCGACGTCGATCTCCTGGAACTTCGTCAACTCACTCTCCTTCCCGAACGACAGCACCATCTGGTACGGCACGGTCGGCAACGGCTTTGGCCGCTCGACGGACGGCGGCAAGACCTGGCGCAACTGGACGTTCAGCCAGCTGGGCCCGGAATGGCAATACGTGGCGCCCGACGGCATTCGCGGGCGTGGTGACACAGTATACATCGCGACCGCCGACGGCTTGCGGGTCACGCTCGATAACGGCCGCACCTTCCGCTGCATCCAGGCGACTTCACGCATTGCCGGCGGCTCGACGCAGGGCAAGGCCGATGCATGCAACGAAAAGCTCTACACGCTGCCCACCGAGTATCTGCTGTCGCTGGAGGTCACGCCGGCGGGCGAGGTGTGGGTAGGCCATCTGTTCGGCGTTTCCGTATCGAACGACCAGGGCCGCACCTGGCGCAACCTCGGTCGCGCTGACGGCGTGCCGGCCGCGCGCGTGCGGGCGATCGCCGTCGCCGATACGCTCGGCACCGTCTGGTTTGCCACGGAGCGCGAGGTCTATCGCCGGCCGCGCCGTGATACTGCGTTCGCGCGCGTCGACCTGAAGGTCCCCGGCTGGCCGTCGCTGCCGGGCTGGCCGCGTGCCCTGATTGCATCGCCGGGGCAGTCCTATCCGATCATTGCGACGTCGTTCGGCCTCGCCTCGGCTGACCTCGACGGCTCATATCATTTGTACTACCTGCCCGCCGGCGAGCAGTACCGTCCGGCGGCCGACATCTGGGACATGACGTGGTGGGGGCCGCCGTACTGGCCGATTGCCGCGACCGGCATCGGCATCGCGCGCATCCTGGCCGGCGAGCAGCTGGAAGGTCTATCTCCCGGATTGATGGAGACGGTGCAGCCACGCGACCCGGCGCACGCCTTCCTCGCGCGTCCCATCCGGGACGAGGAAGGCAATCCGCACATCGATGCCACCTATCGCTACGGCTCCACGATGGGCGGCAATTTCCAGCAGCACCAAGGCGTGGAATTCAACAACCCGGCGGGCACGCCGGTGCATGCGATCGGCGCGGGCACAGTAGTCTTCGCCGGCCCGGCCGAAGCGGGCGCTCTGACGGTCGCGATCCTGCACGACCGCAAGGTCAACGGGCAGAACCTCTTTACGGTCTATTACCACAACACGGCACTGGAAGTACAACGCGGGCAACGCGTCGCGGAAGGCGACGTCATCTCGCGGGTCGGCAACACGGGGCGCGCGACCAATGATCATCTGCATCTGGAAGTACATGTCGCGCCCGGCACCGACAGCACGGCAATCGTCAATCCGCAGGAGCGCTTCCCGCGGTTCACGACCAACCCGCAGCTGTGGGTGCGTCCGTTGCCCGGCACCGGCATCGTTGCGGGCCGCGTGCGCGATGCGCAGGGCAAGCGCGTGCCGGGCGCGCGCGTGCATGGACTCGTGCTGCCCTATCCGGAAGAAACGCCTTTCTCCTTTGCCGAGACGTATCTCGACCGTGCGCATCCCGCCCCGGGATACGACGAGGATTTTGCCGTCGGCGATGTGCCGGCCGGCACGTACCTGTTGGGCGTCGAGATCGGCGGCCAGCGCGTGTGGCGGCGCATTCGCGTGGAAGCGAACCGTGTGACGTTCGTGGAGTTCACACCGTCGTCGTGAACCGCGGCGTGCTGATCGAACCGCGCGCGCTGCTGCGGCGCGTTTCGTGAACCTCCTGCTGACCGACCATCTGACCTGCCCGCGCTGCCAGGCGGGCGCCGGGCTGATCCTGCTGGCCGATCGCGTGCAGAACCGGCAGGTACGGGACGGCCAGCTGGGCTGCCCGCATTGCCGGGAGCGCTATCCGGTCGTGGACGGGATGGCCGACTTCGCCGCCACGCCGCCCGGTCCGGATGCGCCCGGCGAGGCCGCCGAGGCGGCCACGCTGGGCGCACTGCTCGGAGTCACGGAAGGCCCGGCCATGCTGCTGATGCTGGGCAACTTCGACGATGTCGCGGGCGTCCTGGCCACGCTGATCCCCGACACGGAAGTCGTGGTCGCGCGCGCCCAGCTGCCCGCGCCACGCGACGTGCCCGGCGTGAGCAACTTGCGGATCGCCGAGAAGATTCCGCTCTACGACCGCAGCATGCAGGGTGTAGTCGTGGCACGCAGCGAGCTGCACCTGCTCGACGAAGCAGCGCGCGTCTGCGCGTTGGCCGCGCGAGTCGTGCTGCTCGGTGCCGGCGCGGAGGTGCGTGGTGCGCTGCCCTCTCTCGGGCTGCAGGTATTGGGCGAGCGCGCGGACATGCTGGTAGCCGTGCGACATACATGAATTCATAATTGCGCGGCAGGCGTAGTCGCGCCTATTTTTGCGATGCACCTCCCCTCCTGATTCACCGAGCCGGATTGAGTAATGGGTCTCTGGAAAAAGCTCTTCACCAACGCCGAACAGGACCGCGTAGATTACTACGAGGAGGGATTGCAGCTAATGGCGGCTGCCAAGTATCACGAGGCGCTCACCTCGTTCCGGCTGGCGCTGCGTGAGGATCCCCGCGATGCGACGGTGCTGCAGCAGATCGCCATCGCGTACACGCGCATCGGCATGACCGATGAAGCGATCAAGACCTACCGTTCGGTCCTGGAGAAGGACCCGGACGCTTCCGGTGCGCACTACGGCATTGCCTTCCTGATGTTGAAGGACGGACGCTCGGATGAAGCCATGGGTCATCTGCGCTCCTTCCTGAGCCATCCACCGAACGGGCCGGAAGCTCAGCGTCACATCACGCATGCGCGTGAGACGCTCGCGCAGCTGGCGGGCGAGGCGCGCGCGAGCGACGCGCAGTAATGGCCGATACGGCGGTGATGCTGCGGTGGGACGGCCGCGGCCTCAATTTCGCAGCGGAACACCCATCCGGTAACTCGTTTCTGTTGGACGGCGACGGCCGCGACGCGCACTCGCCGGTGCAAGCGCTCGCCCTCGCCCTGGCCGGATGTACGGGCGCGGACGTTGTCGACATTGCCCAGAAGATGCGCGTTACTTTCAGCGGCCTGCGCGTCGAAGTCGAGGCGGATCGCAACCCGGAGCCGCCGCGCTACTTCAAGGCTGTGCGCATGACGTTCTACGTGGCCGGCGCGCAGCCCGATGACCGCGAGAAGCTGCAGCGCGCGCTCGATCTCTCGCATGAAAAGTACTGCAGTGTGCTGCATTCGCTGCGCAAGGACATGACGATTACGATTTCGCTGGTGCTGGAAGAGTGAGATGACCACCGAGACCGCCACGCGCAGATACGTCGCGAATCCCGAACAGGTCGGCAGCGGCACGTTGGTCGAGATCTTCTTCGACTCGATCGACAAGTACGATCGCGCCGATGCGCTACGCGCGCGCGGCCCCGATGGCTGGCGCACGATTTCGCACCAGGAGCTGCTGGCCGACGTGCAGGCCATTGCCGACGGCTTGCTCGCGCTGGGCCTGCAGCGGGGCGACCGGGTGGCGCTGCTTTCCGAGAACCGGCCGGAATGGTCGCAAACCGACTGGGCACTGTTGTGTAATGGCATGCTCAACGTCCCGCTTTATCCGACGCTGCCCGCTAACCAGCTCGGGTTCATACTCAACGACAGCGGCGCACGCGTGGTTTTCGTGTCCAACATGGAAATGCTCGAGAAGATCCGGGTCTGTCGGCCGGACGTAGCCTCGCTCGAGCACATCATCGTATTCGACGCGATCGCAGGGCTGCAGCCGGGTGAACGCTCCTTCGCGCAGCTGCTGGCCGACGGGCGGTCGCGTCCGGGCGCGGGTGGCGCCGACGCGTTTCGCGCGCGTGCCCTGGCCGCCCAGCCGGACGACG
>CBJLQC010000176.1:0-5880 GCA_966424955.1 uncultured bacterium
CGGAACGATCCTGGCGCTCTCGCGCGCGGTCGGCGAGGCTGCGCCCATGATCATGATCGGAGCGCTCGCCTTTGTGCCGTTCACGCCAAAGGGACCGCTCGACGAGTTCACGGTCATCCCCATCCAGATCTTCAACTGGGTTTCCAAACCGCAGCCGGCTTTCCATGAAGCAGCGGCCGCCGGCGGCATCGTACTGCTCATTTTGCTGCTCACCCTCAATGCGGCTGCCATTCTGCTGCGCAACCGTTACAGCCGGAAGTCGTAATCATGGCGTCTGTGATAACATTTGATCCACAGGAAATCGAGATCGAAGCACGCGCGCTGTCCGTGTTCTACGGCAGCACGGAAGCCGTGAAGAAGATCTCATTGGGCATTCCCGATCGCCGGGTGGTCGCCTTCATCGGGCCGTCCGGCTGCGGCAAGAGCACCCTGCTGCGATGCTTCAATCGCATGAACGATCTGATCCCGTTTGCGCGCATCGAAGGCGAGGCGCTCTTTCACGGGGAGAGCTTGTACGGCGCCGCGGTGGATCCCGTCGAAGTGCGGCGTCGCATCGGCATGGTATTCCAGAAGCCGAATCCGTTTCCGAAGTCGATCTATGACAACGTGGCATTCGGACCGCGTATCAACGGCTACCACGGCAGCCTGGACGAGCTGGTGGAGCGTTCGTTGCGGCAGGCCGCGCTGTGGGATGAGGTCAAGGACCGTCTGAATGGCAGCGCGCTGGCGCTGTCGGGCGGGCAGCAGCAGCGCCTGTGCATCGCCCGCGCGCTCGCGGTCGAGCCCGAAGTGCTGCTCATGGACGAGCCGGCCTCCGCGTTGGATCCGATCGCGACCCAAAAAATCGAGGACCTGATCTACGAGCTGAAGCAGAATTACACGGTAATCATTGTTACGCACAACATGCAGCAGGCGGCGCGTGTTTCGGATTACACGGCGTTCCTGTACATGGGCGAGCTGATCGAGTACGGTCCGACCAAGACCATGTTCACGGCGCCCCGGGAAGAGCGCACCGAGGCATACATCACGGGGAGATTCGGATGACCGCGCGTCATTTTCACGAAGAAATGGAGACGCTCAAGTCGCACCTGGTCGCGATGTCGGGCATTGCCGAAGAGTCGGTGCGCCTGGCCGTCGAGGCGCTCGTCGACCGCGATGCCGACAAGGCCCAGCTGGTGGTGGAGCGCGATGAGCAGCTGGACGCGCTCGAGCTCACCATCGACGATCTGGCCATCAACCTGCTCGCGTTGCAGCAGCCCATGGCCCGCGACCTCCGCTTCATTACCGCGGCCATGAAAATCGGCAACGATCTCGAGCGCGTAGGCGATCATGCGGTCAACATCGCCGAGGAGCTGGAATTCATCCTGAAGACGGTGCCCTTCCCACTGCTGCCGGAGCTCGAGGAGATGGCGCGGATCGCCACCGAGATGCTGAGCGACGCACTCAACGCCTTTGTGCTGGCGGACAGTGCACTGGCCCGTCGGGTCGTCGAGCGTGACGATCGTGTCGACGAGCTGCACGAGAACAACTTCCGGATCCTGCTCACGCACATGATGGAGGACCCGCGCAAGATCACCGCGGGCATGGACCTCTTCCTGGTGTCGGGCAACGTCGAGCGCATTGCCGACCTGGCCACCAACGTGGCCGAGGAAGTCGTCTTTTTCGTGGAGGGGCGCACCATCAAACATCGCGCCGAAACACGGCCTTCGCAGCGGACCCCAAGTTGACACACCCCGCCGCCAAGCGGCATCCTCCACGGCATGGTACGCCGCCAGCCGGGGGGGCCGCACGTCGCGGGCCGGCCTGCAGATTCAGCCGTCGAGGAGCTGCTCGCCGAAGTCGTTGAGCAGACCCAGCCGCATCCGGCCGGCCTGCTCGATGACCTGCGCGGCGCGTGCGCCATCGTCACCGGCGGCGCGACCGGCATCGGCCGCGCGATCGTTTTCGAGCTGGCCCGCCAGGGCGTGCACATCGCCTTCAACTACCTCGACGATGGGGACGGCCGCATCGAGGAAGAGGCGGAGCGCACCAGCTCGGAGCTGCGGCAGCTCGAGGTCAAAGTCCTGTGCCGATCCTGCGACGTGCGGGATCGCACCCTCGTCGAAAGCTTCGTCGAAGAAGCGCGCGATACGCTGGGCGATGTCCACATCCTCGTCAACAACGCCGGCGTGGCGCGTGACCGCGCGCTCTGGCGCATGGAAGACGACGAGTGGAACGAGGTCATTGACACCAATCTGTCGGGCGCCTTCCACATGATCCGCGCGGTTGCGCCCATCATGCGCGGCAATCAGTACGGCAAGATCGTCAACATCAGCTCGGTGCACGGCATTCGCAGTGAATTCGGACTGGCCAACTACGCCGCATCGAAGGCCGGCATACTCGGTCTCACGCGCTCCGCCGCGGTCGAGCTCGGTCCATCCAACGTCAACGTCAATGCAGTCGCGCCCGGCTACATCCGCACGACCCGGCTCACTGCGGGCGTGCCCACCGAGCTGCTCGACAAGGCGCGCGAGCGCAGCGTCCTCGGCCGGCTGGGTGACCCGCAGGACGTGGCCAGCGTCGTGGTCTTCCTCTGCTCTGAACGTGCGCGCCACATCACGGGCGCGGTTATTCCCGTCGATGGTGGCCACCTCCTATGAAAAAGAACTTCATTATCGTCGCGGCCCTGGTGCTGGCCGCGTGTGCGCGCCCGCAGGGTGCGCCCCCGGTTCCGGCCGCCAGCGCCGCGCCGATCCTGGTCGGCGAAACCGTCATGGTCTTTCCGGTGCAGGGCGGCGCCGTCCCGGTCGCCGACACCAGCGCCCGGCATTTCACGATTTCGCCCGAGCAGCTCGACGCGGAGCTCGCCTACTGGCTGCCGCAGCTCGGCAATAACGTCAGGTGGATACTGCCCGAGCAGATCCAGCGCTCGATCGCGCGCTCGCCCACGCTCGAGATCGATATTCGCCACCTGGGCGTGGGCGCGTTCCAGCGCGCGCAGGTGAAGCGCATCGGCGATCCGTTGTTCGGCGATCTCCGCAAGCTGGCCGCCGTGCTGAACGCGCGCATCGCCGTCATTCCCGTCGCCGCCGAACTGATCGGCCGTACCAGCGAAACGGCCCGGGTGCAGGTGGCCACGGCCGTCATCGATGCGCTGAGCGGGAATGTCCTGTGGTTCGGCGTGATCGAAAGTGACGCCGACGCGAGCGGCGCCGAAGCCGGCATTGCGAGCGCGGCACAGGCCTTCGCACGTACTTTTGCGCCCAAGCGGAACTGAGGAGATCGTTTAATAGATGAGTCAGAAGATCACGCTGATCCCCGGCGATGGCATCGGTCCGGACATCACGAAAGCTACCCTGCGCGTGCTGGAAGCGGCCGGCGCGCGCATCGACTGGGATGTCCGGCAGGCCGGCGTTGCTGCCGTGCAGGAATTCCATACGCCCATACCGCAGGAAACCCTCGATTCGATTCGCAGCACCAAGCTCGCGCTGAAAGGGCCGCTGACGACGCCGATCGGCACCGGCTTCCGCTCCGTCAACGTCGCGCTGCGCAAGGAATTCGATCTCTACGCGAACGTGCGTCCCGCCAAGACCATCGTGGAAGGCGGCCGCTACTCGGACATCGATCTCGTGCTGATCCGCGAGAATACGGAGGGCCTGTACGTCGGCGTGGAGCATTACATCGGCATGGGCAATGATCCCAAGGCCGCGGCCGAATCGGTCATGATCATCACCCGCTACGGCGTCGAACGCGTCGTCCGCTTCGCTTTCGAGTACGCCGTCGCCAACGGCCGCCAGAAAGTCACACTAGCGCACAAAGCCAACATCCTGAAGTTCACCCAGGGCCTCTTCCTGGAGATCGGACAGCAGATCGCCGCCGAATACGAGGGCCGCATCAAGTTCGAAGACAAGATCGTGGATGCCACCGCCATGCAGCTGGTGCTCAATCCCTATCAGTTCGATGTGCTGGTCATGGAGAACATGTTCGGCGACATCCTGAGCGATCAGATCGCCGGCCTGGTCGGCGGGCTGGGCCTCGCGCCGGGCGGGAACATCGGCAAGGACGCCGCCATCTTCGAGCCGGTCCACGGCTCCGCGCCCGACATTGCCGGGAAAGGCATTGCGAACCCGGGTGCGATGATCCTGGCCGCCTGCATGCTGCTCGACCACATCAACGCGCAGGACCAGGCAGCCCGCATTCGCCACGCACTGTATGAGGCGGTCAACGAAAAGAAGGGCACTACGCCCGACTTGGGCGGAACCGGCACGACTGATAGTTTCGCCGACGCGATTGCAGCACTTCTCTAATTCACGGAAACCGAGATGGCCAAGTTTAAAGGCATAGACTACTTCGAAATCGATGGACTGCTCGATGAAGACGAGCGCATGGTGCGCGACACCGTGCGCGGCTGGGTGGATGACAATCTTCTGCCCATCATCGAGCACGCCTACATCGATCGCCAATTCCCCAAAGAGCTGATCCCGCAGATGGCGGAGCTGGGCGTCTACGGCGCCAACCTGCCCGAAGAGTACGGCTGCGCCGGCCTCAACAACGTCGCGTACGGGCTGATCATGCAGGAGCTGGAGCGCGGCGACTCCGGCATCCGCTCCTTTGCATCGGTGCAGGGCGCGCTCTGCATGTATCCCATTTACGAGTTCGGCAGCGAGGAGCAGCGCAAGAAATACCTGCCCGAGATGGCGAGCGGCGATATCATCGGCTGCTTCGGCCTGACCGAGCCCGACTTCGGCTCGAATCCGGGCGGCATGATCACCACCGCCCGGCAGGACGGCGACGGCTGGGTACTGAACGGCGCCAAGATGTGGATTACCAACGGCTCAATGGCCGACATCGCCATCGTCTGGGCCAAGACTGGTGACGTGAATGATGCGACGTCGATTCGCGGCTTCATCGTCCACACCGACACGCCCGGCTTCACCGCGCGCGACCAGAAGGGCAAGCTCTCTCTCCTCGCCTCCGACACGAGCGAGCTGGTGCTCCAGGACGTGCGCGTGGGCGCGGATGCGCTGCTCCCCAAGTCGGGCGGCCTGAAGAGCCCGCTCATGTGCCTGACCCAGGCGCGCTACGGTATCGCGTGGGGTGCCGTGGGCGCGGCCATGGCGTGTTTCGATGAAGCACTGCGCTACGCGCAGGAACGCGTCATGTTCGACACCGTGATCGGCGCCAAGCAGATCCAGCAGGTCCGCCTCGCCGAGATGGTCACCGGCATTACCGCCGGGCAGCTGCTCAACCTGCAGCTCGGACGGCTCAAGGATCAGAAGAAGGTACGCCCCCAGCAGGTGTCACTGGCGAAGCGCGCCAACGTCAACATGGCCTGCGAGGTCGCGCGCGAAGCGCGCCGTCTGCTCGGCGCCAACGGCATCCTGGTCGAATATTCCGCCATGCGGCACATGGCCAACCTGGAATCCGTCTACACGTACGAAGGCACACACGACATTCACGGACTCATTCTGGGGCAGGATCTGACCGGGTACGCCGCATACTGAGGTAGGGATAACGTTGTCGTTACGGCGTTGTCGTACTGCGTTTTCAATGCTGCGTTGCCGTACTGCGTTTTCATCCTGCGTTGTCGTACTGCGTTGTCGTACTGCGTCGTGATAATGCGTTGTCGTAATGCGTTGTCGTAATGCGTTGTCGTAATGCGTTGTCGTAATGCGTTGTCTTAATGCGTTCTGAACTACGTTCACACGGCGTGAGTGTATCGCCCACGCGGTACGAAAACGCAGTATGAAAACGCAGTATGAAAACGCAGCAAGAAAACGCAGCAAGAAAACGCAGTATGAAAACGCAGTATGAAAACGTAGCAGGAAAAGGCAGTCCAATCACGCCGTCCTATCACCTCGCCCTACGTCTTCGTGCCTTGGTTCGACCTGGGGCCGACCC
>CBJLQC010000177.1:0-5872 GCA_966424955.1 uncultured bacterium
ATCGTGTGCGCGGCTGGGCAGCCAGCGCATGACCCAGCCGCGTCCTTTCGGCCCACATAGCTCCGCCTCGCAAGCGGCCGGATCCTCCTCGCGGTGCGCCCAGATCTCCGGATCGATCGGCTTCATGCCGTGCGGGCTCACCGAATTACAGCCACCGGTCTGGTGCGGCGCCAGCAGGATTTCCGCGCCCAGCAGCGTGGTCGCGCGCACGTTTTCGACGATGTTGTTGTCGTAACAAATCAGCACGCCCACCCGGCAGCCGTGGGGCGTGTCGAAGACGGTATAGCGATCACCGGGCGTAATGTCGGGATGCTCGAAGACATGCAGCTTGCGGTGCACCGCGTGCAGCCCGTTCGGCATGGCGACGACGTAGCTGTTGTATATGCGATGCTCGGCCAGCTCCAGCAGGCCGGCGCCGATGGTCATGCCATGCTCGCGCGACAGACGTCGCAGCTCCGCGCTGCTCGGTCCGTCCGGCACCGACTCGGCCAGCGCGCGGAATCCGGCACTCGTGAGATTGCGCACGTGCCAGTAGCCGGTAATGCACATCTCCGGGAATACGATGAGCTCCACACCCGCGCGCGCCGCCTCCTGCACGAACTGGCGGACGCGCGACAGGTTGTACGCCTTGTCCCCCGCTCGGTGCTGGAACTGGACGGTAGCTACGCGGATGTTTCGCATCATCGCGACCAGAACTCGATCGGCACGCGCCAGAGTGCCGGAACGGCGCATCCCGTTGTGGTGCGGAACGGCTCGAACCGCGCGATCTTGATGGTACTCTCCGCGACACGATCCAGCTCAGCATAGGCCGAGGGCTTGAGGACGCGGTGTTTCGCCAACCTGCCGGTCGTATCGACCAGGGCGACGAATACCGTTTCGCCGCCGATCCCCCGCTCCAGAAGCTGCCGCGGATAACTGCGCACCAGCCGCTGTGCGACCGCCTGCCGGTTCTTCATCTGCGCCGAATCCGGAACGACCACCAGCCGCGCATTCGGAGCAATCCACGACGCGAGGTCGGCGCGCACATCGATGGCTCGATCCAGCTTCTCGTTGACGAGGATCGTCGCGGCGCAGTCGGCCGGAGCTTGTGCAGCCAGCGGCCGGCCCGCGCATACCGACAGGGCAAGCACGACGATGGTGAGGCGGCGTTTTCTCATTGATACGGATCCGCGTAAGTTCTGCTCATGCCGACCTGCGACCTGGAGGCGCTGAATGCAGAAGTACTGTGGCTGGTTGGCCGCAGGACGTCAATCGGCGGACGCAGCGCTCGCGCATACGAGATCCTCGACGCACGCGGCGGCCTGTTGCTGGTCGCGCGTACGCTCGTCTGGAGTCGCGCCTTGACGTTGCACTCGCCGGAAGGCGATGCGGTGCTCGCCGTGGTACGGCACCGCACCTTCCCGCTCACCGGACGCGCGGCGGTGAACGAGCTGCCGGGCGGGTCGCTCGTCGGTACCGTCTCGAGGGATGGATCGTTCCGCGATCCGCTGGGCGGGATCCGCGGCCGGTTCGTGGATGCCCGATCGGTCCGCGAGCAGACGAAGCAAAGCCTTCTGCAGGGCGGCTTGGACGCGCTTCTCGACATGGGCGACGACGTGGCGGCGGCCTCGGGGCCGCGTGCCTTCGTCCTGCAGACGACCGGCGGCGCCGTTACCGGGTCGCTCGTCTATGCGCGCATCCCGTTCAGGCAGCCAGCCGAGCCGGCAGGAGGGCTCCTCCATCGCCTGCGCACCGCCTGGTCGGCAATCGATGCGCCGCAGGGCTGGAAGCTCCAGCAGATGGCAGCCTTGGACGATCCCCGGCTGGTCCTGGCGGCCGCGCTATTCAGGGCTGATCTCACGCCGTAACCACCACCTCCCGGCCCATGAGCCGATTTCCCGCGATTTGTCGTTTATAGAACGCCCAGCGCTCGATGGCGTGCGCGTGCTCACCTGTTCGTCGAGCGTCTCAACCATTCAAAACAACACAAAGGCCGCCCGGCCGAGTCGCGGAACCGCCGGGCGGGCACGAACCGATCGAGGAGGTCATATGTCCCAAGGACTTGTCCCGCGTCTTCTGCTCGCGGCAGCCGTTGTTGCCACCGCGGCGTGCAGTGAATTGGATACCACAGGCACCGACATGTCGCGGCAGCACACCGCATTTGCCAATGGATTGGCGAGCACCGGCTGGCACGCGCAGGCGCGCGCGCTGGTCGCCGCCAACGTTCAGAATCCATTGGCAGCCGCGCGCATTTACGCCGCGCTCGGCCTGGCGCAGTATGCGGCCGTGGCCGATGTCGATGCGCTCAGCTCGGAGGATGGCACGATACCGGATCAGGGCTTCGGGATGGGCGGTCGCAGCCGCTACGAAGCCGAGCGGGGTGCCGTGGCCGGCGCATCGGCACGCGTACTCAGCTTCTTCTATCCGGCCGCGGCGGCCACGTTCGCGCAGCGCGTGCAGGATGAAGCGAATGCAGGACCGGGCAACGTGCACCCGGAATTCACCCGGGGCGTAGCCATCGGGCGCGCGGCGGGCGACTGGATCGTCGCCCGTGTGCAGGCCGACGGCTTTACGGCACCCTGGACCGGCACCATTCCGACGGGCGCCGGCATCTTCGTTCCCAACGGACCGCCCGCCGCTCCGGGGCTGGGCGCGGTCACGCCGTATTTCCTCACCGCCGGCAACCAGTTCCGTCCGGCGGCGCCGCCCGCGTTCGGCTCAGCGGCCTTCCTCACCGAGCTGGCCGAGATCAAGACGCTGTCGGACACGCGTACCGCGCAGCAGCTGGCCATCGCGCTGCAGTGGAATTACGGCAACGGCACGTATACGCCGCCCGGCTACTGGAATCACCTGGCGTCGGATCTCATCGAGCAGAACGGGTTGAACGAGCGCGAGGCCACGCACGTGTATGCGCTCATGCATACGACCGGCTTCGACGCGCTGATCGGCTGCTGGGAAGCGAAGTACTACTACTGGTACATCCGGCCCTGGCAGGCGCAAGCCGGCATCACGCTGCCCATCGGTGCACCCAACCATCCTTCCTATCCGTCCGGACATTCGTGCGTGTCTTCCGCGATGGCGAGCGTGCTGGCGGATTTCTTCCCGTCCGAAAGCAGCGCGCTGACCGCGAAGGTGACCGAGGCCGGGCTGTCGCGCATGTATGGCGGCATTCACTTCCGCTCGGACATCACGGCGGGTGAGCAGCTGGGCCGGGCAACGGCGCAGCACGCGATTGGTATCGACAAGCAGCAGGGACTGCTGTCCGCGCTGCGGTAAAGAGTGGTCTAACGCCGCACGCCGATGCGCCGCATCAAATTGGTGAAGCGCGCATCGCGTGCGAGCGGTAGATACCTGGGATCGCCATCGATGAACCGCAGGTGCGACTGCTTCTGCTGGTACGCCGTTTCCAACCATTGGAAAGCAGCAGCGTCATCGCCCAGCTCGTGGAACACGGTCGCAGCGGCCGCCTCATAGGTGCCGCTGCGCGCCGCTACCACCCGCAGCGTATCGACCAGCTGCCGTGCTTTCGCTGCTTCGCCGATACGAGCCAGTACGCGCGCCAGGTCCGCCGTGGTCCGATGGGCTGCCGGCCCCGCCAGCTGGTTCGCCCGCTCGTATTCCCGGATCGCCTCGGCCGGGCGATTGGTGTTCTCGTGAATCGCACCCAGCACGGCATGCGCGCGCCAGTACGTGGAATCCAGCTCGAGCGCACCGTGTATCTGCTGCAGCGCCGCGTCGGTCCGCCCCGCGCGCAGCAAGGTGAACGCCAGGGTTTCGCTGAACCCCGGCATCAGCGGATCCAGCTCGACGGCGCGCGTGCCGTGCGCTATTGCTTCATCCAGGCGGCGTAGCGAGCGCAGGAAGGTGCTGTAATACTGCTGCGTCATCGCGTGACCGGGATCCAGCTCGAGCGCGCGCTTGAACTCGCGTTCGGCGCCCTCCGTATCCCAGGCGTAGCCGTGCAGATACAGCGCCAGCGTGGCATGCGCTTCGGCGGAGTTTTCATCGAGCGCGACGGCGCGCAATGCCGCCGCCCGCGTGCGCGCCGCCGCCTCGGCTACCGGCAGCCGCCCCGAGACGCCCTGCTGGAGGTAAACCGAGGCCAGGCCGGCATAGGCCGGCGCGAAGAGCGAGTCTTCCGCGAGCGCTCGCTCGAAATACTCGATGGCCCGCGCATACGAGTTGGCTGTCCGCTGGTTCCAGAAGTAGCGACCGCGCAAATAAAGGGCGAACGCCTCCGAGTTCACGGCTGCGCGCCGCGCGAGCCGCTCGCGCTCGGCCACCGACAACGAAGCGTCGAGCGCGGTCGCCACCTGCAGCGCGACGTCGTGATGCAGTGCAACGACGTTGCTGAGCGGGAGCCGGTAGGTATGCGCCCAGATCTGCCGGCCATCAGTCGTGCGGTAAAGCTCCGCGCGCACTTGAATACTGTCACCCGACTTCTGCACGCTGCCGGTCAAGGCACTGCTGACCTGCAGCGCGCGACCGATGGCCGGCAGGTCCGGCGTGCCCGTGCGGAAGCGATCTACGGAATGTTTGCCGACGACGCGCAGTGTCTGTAACTGCGACAGCACGCTGGTCAGCTCATCACGCAAGCCATCGGCGAGGTACCGCTGTGCGGTGTCGTTGGCGGCCGGCAGAAACGGCATTACCGCAATCGACTTGATGTCGGCAGCCGGGGCACGACGTTCGAGTGCCCGCCATACGGATCCGCCGCTGGCCAGCAGCACCGCCACACCCGCCACCGCCGCCAGCCGCGCGCGTGGTGAGGGCAGCAGCGCCGCCACCCGGCGCTTGTGCCTCGCCTGCACCCGCGCGAGATCGTGCAGCAGCGCGTCCGCATCGGCGTAGCGCGTCGCCGTGTCGCGCTCGAGCAGACGCGCGACGATGCGCTCCAGCGCAGCGGGCACGCGCCGGTTGATGCTGCGCAACGGTTTGGGCGTCGCGCCCAGGATAGCGGCGATGCGCTCGGCCGGCTCCTGTCCGGAAAACGGCCGCACGCCCGCCAGCATCTCGTAGATGACGACGCCCAGGCTCCACAGATCGCTCGGTGGTCCCGGCGTTTCGCCGCGCACCTGCTCCGGCGACATGTACGGTATCGTGCCGGGCACGCCGCCCGCAGTGGCGCCCGCGCTGGAGGTCGTCGCCAGGCCGAAATCGAGCAGCTTCACGATGCCGCCCGATGTGATCATGATGTTGCCCGGCTTGATGTCACGATGCACGACGCCATGCGCGTGCGCGGCACTCAATCCGCGCGCAGCCTGGATCGCAATCTCCAGCGCATCGGCAACCGGCAGCGGGCCGCGCTTCAACCGCTCGCTCAGCGTTTCGCCATCATATAGCGTCATGGCGATGAACGAACGGCCGTCCGCGGTTTCCGCGATCTCGTGCACCGTGCAGATGTTGGGATGCTCGAGCGCGGCCACGGCGCGCGCCTCCTGCAGCAGCCGGCGGTCGGGATCCACGCCGCGCTGCGCCGGCACGAACTTGAGTGCGACGTCGCGCTCGAGGCGGGCATCGCGCGCGCGGTACACGGCACCCATCCCGCCCACGCCGATGCATTCGACGATTTCGAAACGGCCGGCCTGAAAGCTGGGCGGCGGCAGCTCGGGTACCGCGAGCTGCCCCAGCGACTCAAAGAATTGTTCGGCCGGCTCGGCATGGTCGAGCAGCGAAAGCAGCTCGGTGCGCAGAGCAGCGTCGTCGGCGCAGGCGTTCGTGATGTAGGAGATGCGATCCGTGGGCGGCAGCGAAAGCGCTTCGCTCAGCAGCTGCTCCGCGCGGTCACGCCATGCTCGCAATGATTCCGGCATCAGCCCGTCTCGAGCGCGACGGTCAGCTCGCGGTGCAGCCAGGCCTGCGCCATGGTCCACCCACGCTTCACCGTGGCCGG
>CBJLQC010000178.1:0-5857 GCA_966424955.1 uncultured bacterium
CGAGGCGCTCGGCGGCGCGGCAGCGCGGCTCGGGAAGTCGATGAGGGGGCAGAAGACTATGATCGCGCTACGCACTCACCTGGTCGCGGCAGTGACGGCGGCAACGCTGGCAGCATGCGCACCTTTGGCAGAACAGGCGGCGCTGAATACGCCGGAAACCAGGACTACGCTGGTGGTGGAGAACAGCAACAGCTCGGCGATGGTGATTTACCTGTTGCGGGGCTCGACACGCGCGCGTCTGGGCAGCGTACCGAGCATGACGACGTCGAAATTTCCCATCACCGATATCCTGGCGGGCGGCCCGTACGGCGAAGTTCGCATCGTCGCGGATCCAGTCGGATCGAGTCGCGCGTATACGTCGGAAATCATCAACCTCGTGCCAGGTGCGGAAGTGCAATTGAACCTGGCGGACAATCTCCGGTTGTCACACTACTCGGTCTTCTGACGCGTCCTGCCATCACGCGGAGATGTCGCGCACGTCACGGCGCGCGACGGTGTCCTGGCGACGACGCGTGATGAGGAGCGCGAGCCAACCTACAATCGCGATGGCGGCGAAGCTGAACCACTGTATGGCGTAGCCCAGGTGGGGTCCCTCGTCCAGTTCCGGCGCTTTCAACCGAACGGGATACTGCGGCTGGTCCGGATACGGGAGGATCTGCGCGACTACCGGCAGCACCGGGTAGGGAAACTGGCTGCGCAGCAGGCGGCCATCCATCTGGTGCCAGACGCGCTGGAAGCTGTCCGCGCGGATGGGATGGCCGAAATCCTCGGGAAACGGTGTGAGCAGCGCCGGCAGTTCCTGAGGCGGCGACTCGCGGATGCTGTCTACCTCGATGCTGGCCGCGTCCGCGGATGGCATCCAGCCCCGGTTGACAAGCACGGCCGCACCGCCCATGCGCATCGGTGTGAGCACGTGTACACCCGGGACGCCGCGCAGGCTGCGTCCGGCGATGATAATGGTGCGCGCATCGTCGTAACCACCATCCAGCACGACGCGCCGGAACAGCAATCCGTTGGTGTCCTGGCTGATCGCAGTCAGAGCCGCGGGCGGCTGTGCCATGCGCGAGCGCGCCGCCTCGTTGCGCTCTCGCTTGTACTCGAGCCGCTGCAGCTGCCAGATGCCCAGCCGCAGGCACAGCAGGGCCACGAGCAGCACGAGCGCCGTACCCCAAACCACGCCGCGCGTCACCAGCAGTGCCGAGGCTTTGGGCATGTCCTTTGAGTGCATCATCCTGGGGCAGATTCTAGGGAGGCGATATGGCGCAGAGCAAACCGGCGTCCGGGTCGGTGGCGGAGCGAAATCCGCGCGACGACAAGGAACTGCAGGGCGGCCCGCCCGCGCAGGAGCAGCGGTGGCCGGGACGTGAGAGCGAATTGCGGCCGGAAGCGGACCACGGTGAAGAGAGCTACCGCGGCAGCGGCCGGCTGAAGGGACTCACCGCGCTCATCACGGGCGGCGACAGCGGCATCGGACGCGCCGTGGCGATTGCCTTCGCGCGCGAGGGCGCCGACGTCGCGATTGCGTACTACAACGAGCACGAGGATGCACGCGAGACGGCCAAATGGATCGAAAAGGCGGGGCGCCGCACCACGTCGGTGGCCGGCGACCTGGGCGACCACGCGCAGTGCCGGAAAACGGTAGCACAGGTGATCAAGGAGTTCGGCAAGCTCGACATCCTGGTCAACAATGCGGCCTTCCAGTGGGAAGAGAAGGATTTCAACCGGATCACGCCGGAACAGCTGGAGCGAACGTTTCGCACCAACATCTTCGCGTACTTCTGGATGGCGCAGGCCGCGCTCGAGCACATGCAGAGCGGTGCCGTCATCATCAACACCGGGTCGGTCACGGCCATGGAAGGCAACGAGAAGCTGATCGACTATTCGGCGACCAAGGGCGCGATCCACACGTTCACCAAGTCGCTCGCGCAATCGCTGGCGGGGCGGGGCATCCGGGTCAACTGCGTGGCGCCCGGCCCGGTCTGGACGCCGCTCATTCCGGCAACGTTCTCCAAGGATCATGTCGGCGGGTTCGGCAAGGACACGGTGTGGGAGCGGGCGGCGCAGCCGGCCGAGATCGCGCCGTCCTATGTCTTCCTGGCGTCCGCCGACAGCCGGTACTACACGGGTGAGATCTTTTCGCCGACTGGACGCGTGACGAGCCGCTGACGTAGAATGCGCGCGCCAACATTTTCCCGGGATCCTCTATGAGACAGTATCTCTCGCTGGCCGCCGCTTCATTGCTGGTCGGCTGCGCGACTGCTCCGACCGCGTCCACGCCGGCTGCGCCCACGGGTGTGCGGCTCGCCTATGCCGCCGCGGCGCCGGCTACGGTGACGTATCAGTTCAGCGATTCGAGTGGTTTCAACATACAGGGCGGTGCGATTGGCGAGATTCGCGTAACCGCGCAGGCGAACGGCACCGCGGACGCCACCTTCGCGCCGAAAGGCGCGGATGTGGAGCTGCGACTGCGCATCACGGATTTGACCGGCTCATTCAGCAACTCGGCCATGGGCGGCGAGACCAATGTCACGGAAGCGGATGTGCAGGGCGAGGCGACACTGACGATTTCGCCAACCGGCGTCATGACCATCGGGCAGCTTCCGACAGCGTCACGCGCCGCGCAGGGGATCGGCATGGGCGCAGGGTTCTTCCGACGCTTCGCCGTGCGCTTGCCGCACGATCTGGTGCAGCGCGGGGCCAGCTGGACGGATACCGTAACCGCAACGGATGAAACGGGCGGCGTGCGCTCGAGCGTGCAAGACATTGTTACTGCGACCTGGGCGCGAGACACCGTCGTGGCCGGGCGTACGCTCAACGTGCTCTCACATTCCGCGCAACGTACACTGGAGGTGTCCGGTACCACCGAGGGCGTGGAAATCGCCCAGAAACTGTCCGGCACTGCAACCGGCTACACGTTGTGGGATGCGCAACGCAATCTAATCGTAGAACGCTTCGAATCGACGGCATTGAGTGGCACTTTCGATCTTCCGGCCATGGGTCTCACAGGTCTGCCGGTCACCGCGCGCGGTAGCGGCAGGATTACTCTGCGCTAGCCTGGCCGCCGCCGCCGGGTGCGACGACGCCTTTGGCCCTCGTCCGCGCCCGACGGGTACGCGGCCCGACTCCACACCGCAGCCGGCCACGCTGCTCTGGTATGAAACGCAGCCACGCGTCATCACCCCCGGACTGACCGATTCGGTACTGGTCATTGCGGGGGTGCAGGGTACGCCCTCGGCGTTGCTGTTCAGTTATGGCGAAGGTACCCTGCCGCTGCAGCGTCAGAGCGATGGCACCTGGTCGCGCCGCGTCCCCGCCGGCAGCCTCACCGCGAATTACCGAATCGGCGATCTACGCAGCACCGCGGCGCTGCTGGAGCTGCGGTCGGGCAGCACGGTGCAATCGCCGATTACCGTCAACGTGCGCGACAATACCGTGCCCAACGTGGCGGTCAGCATACTCTCGGCAGCCGCACAAGCCGCCTCGCACGTCGTGAACATCCGCTTCGACAGCATATACGCAGGCGGCCAGGTGCCGCCCGAAATTCTGCGCACGTTCTACCAGTTCTACGGCGATGATTTCGACTTCGTCGTGGTCCTCGAGCAGGTGCAGTCGCCACTGGGGCCGCTGTATTTCGCGGTGCGCAATGCGGTGACGGGACTGGGACTGCAAACCTTTACGCGCACGGAAACGTTCGGGAGCGCCGCGCGGCTGCAGGGGATCCTGCACTTCCCGCAGGAGGCGTTATTCGATCCGGCCGCCACCGCCTTCCTCCACCAGCTCGCGCACCGCTGGATGAACTTCTCGAACCTCGCCAGTCTGCGCGCGCTGCGCCCGCACTGGCCGATTTCCACCCTTGCCTACGGCATCACGGGGACGGAGAATCCGACCACCGGCGCCGAAGAAATATTCCGCTGGCAGCTGACCGCCAATCCCGATGGCAGCCATACCGTGCACGCGGCCGCCGCGCCCCTCTCCTTCAATGACTTCGAGCTCTACCTGATGGGACTGCTGCCGGCCGACAGCGTGGGTTCGCACATCACGTTTCTGAATCAGAACCAGCGAAGCCAGTTGCGCGATGGCGGCCGCCTGGTCGGATCGACCGACACGATCACGACTGCGGAGTGGATCGCGCGCGAAGGCGCGCGCGTTCCCGCGTATCCGGCCGCACAGGACACCTTCCGGATGGCGACGATCGTGCTCAGTCGCGGGCGTTTGCTGGCCAGCGACGAACTCGCTTTCTACAACCACCTGGCACAACGGAGCGAGGCCGAAACGCAAATGACGACGGTAAGCGTGACCACGCGGCTACCCACGTTGCCGTTCGCGCTGGCTACCGGCGGCCGGGGCCGGCTGCTCAGCCGGCTCCAGCCGGACCAGTTTTAGCGGTCGTCTATTGCGACTGGAGGGTAAAGCGAATGAGCACGCCCTCCACAAATTCTGCCGTGACAACCTGGTGGTTGCTTCGGTAAACCGATGTGCTGACCTGGAGACTGCCTTCCGACCTCTGCGTAATGGATGCCGGGCGGCCGAGCATGGCATTGACTTCCTGCGCAGTCAGGCCCTTGCGCAGCTGGGGAAGACCGGCGGGCGGGCCGGCCGCTTTCTGAGTGGCGAGCGATGAGAAGTCGACGAACTCGGCCAGCGAGCGCATCACGCCTTCCGGCGTAATGGCATCATCGGGGAGGGCCGGCTTGTAGCGAATGTTGAAGCGCGAACCGCCTTCGAGGCGGCGCTGCCGCACATTGGCTTCCTTCAGTTGCGCGGCCTGCTCCGCTTCCGCGCTGTTGCGTGCGTCCTCGCGCTCGCGTTCCTTGCGCAACGCATCGCGCTCCTCGACCAGCTTCTTCTTTTTGGCAGCGTCCGTCTCCTTTTCGATTTCCCGGTCGAGGTTCTTCTCGCGCTGGGTCTTGCCGGCGGCAGGCACGTAGACGTTCGAGCTGGCGTCGTCGCCAAACGTGCCGTAGCCGCCGCCATCGAGCTGGAATTCGATGAGGTCCTTTTTGACTTTGATCTTCGTGATGAGCGCTTCGTTGCCGCGCCGCAGGGCGGTTCCGAACTGTTTGAGCCGCGCGGCGTGTCTGGGGAAGTCGATGGGTTGCGTCCGCCCGGGAAAGACATCGACACCGTCGTCGGAGCCGGGCATGTCAATTTTGACGATGACCGACTTGCCCTCGAAGTAAGTGCGGAGCTGTTCTTCCGACTGCGCGGCGAGCGGCGACGCGATGGCGAGGAACGCGAGGAGCAGGGGTGTCGTGCGCATAGGGACTCTCAGGTTGGGGATCGCAGAATCGTCAGTGCAGATTCGCCGAAACGGTGGCGCGTTCCCTGGGCGGGTAATGCGTGATCGGGAGCGTGCTCGAGGCATATGATACGACTGAACGGTACCTCGAGCCAGCGTTCCAGCACGCGATCGAGCTTGAGCGAGCCGTAGGGCGGATCGACGAACGCGATGTCATATGCGGTCTGGTTGATGCGCCGGACGAAAGGGATGGCATCGCGATCGAAAATGCGTGCCTGCGCGCGGGCGCGCAGTGCCGCGACGTTGGCTTTCAACGAATGAACGGCGGCGGCACCGTTCTCGACGAAGTCGCAGGAGCGGGCGCCGCGTGAGAGAGCTTCCAGTCCGAGCGCGCCGCTGCCGGCGAACAGGTCGAGGCAGCGCGCTCCGGGCAGATCGTTGCGCAGCAGATCGAGCCATGCGGCGCGCAGCTCCTCGGTGGTCGGGCGCACGCGTCCGGCCGGCGAGGTGAGCCTGCTCATGCAGCTGTTCCTGGAGTCGCTCGACCGCGAAGTCGCCGAGCTCGATGCCAACGGGGTGCGCATCCGCTTCATCGGCGATCGCGCGCGCCTCGCGCCT
>CBJLQC010000179.1:0-5848 GCA_966424955.1 uncultured bacterium
GGCTGGAAGATTCGCTCGACGTCCTCGGGCGCGATGCCCGGCCCCTGGTCCGCC
This sequence comes from uncultured bacterium, assembly GCA_966424955.1. Classification (GTDB taxonomy): domain Bacteria; phylum Gemmatimonadota; class Gemmatimonadetes; order Longimicrobiales; family RSA9; genus CBJLQC01. Next base: position 55 of record CBJLQC010000179.1, read on the forward strand.
ACGTAAGCGACGAGCCGGTCGGCCTCGCGAGCGGCACCCAGTGAGATCGTCGTAGCGGGATTCGTGAATTTCAGCGCGTTCGAGATGAGGTTCACGAAGATCTGGCGCAGCCTTGCCGAGTCCGCGAACAGCACCAGCTCGCGCTCGATGTCCGCAATGTCGATGCGCAGGCCGGCCTTCTCGATCTCCGGACGGTACTGCTCCGCCGTTTCGATCATCACGACCGACAGGTCCACCGGCCAAGGCACCAGCTGCAGGCGCCCCTCGCGGATGCGCGAGAGGCTGAGCAGATCGTCGATCAGCTTATGCGCGCCGTCCGCGCCTTTCTGAATGCGCTCCAGCCCGTTCAGCCAGCTGGTCGGTGCTTCCTTCGTCATGTCCTTCAGGTGCTCCGCCCAGAGCCGCACGCCGGCTACCGCGTTGCCCAGCTCGTGGCTCGCGGCCGCGAAAAACCGATCGCGTTCTTCCCGCAGCTGCGCGTTCTCGATGGCCGCGGCTGCCAGCGCGGCCAGCATTTGCAGCAGCGAAAGATCTTCTTCCGAAAACTCCGGGGCGTGCTGTTTCTCCGTGAGATACAGGTTTCCGAATACGCGCCCGCGCGCGATGATGGGAACGCCCAGCATCGAGTGCATCTGCGGATGGCCGTCGGGCAGCCCAACGGCCTGTGGGTGGAGTTGCAGATCGTTCAGCCGCATCGGCTGCGGATCGCGTATCATCACGCCGAGGAGCCCTGCCCCGCAGGGGAGGCGGCCCACGTTGGCCTGCATGTCCGCGGACACGCCGGAGGTGACGAACTGCCCGAAGTGGTCGCCGGTGGCGTCCAGCACGCCCAGCGCGGCGTAGCGGGCGTCCACGACGTCGCGCGCGGTATCGACCAGGACCTGCAGCGTCGAGCCGAGCCCGTCGGTCGATGTCAGCGCGACACCGGCGGTTACCAGCGTCCTGATCGCCGTAGCTTGCAGGTCTGGCATACCCTGAGTGGTCGTTTGAGACACAATGCCCGAAGGGCCGGCCGCCGCGAAGTTGCGCATACGCACCAAACACATTGCCGCACAACGGCTAACCGAAACAAGCGGGGTTTGCCTTACATGGCATACCGTTCGCTTGAAAGATGGACCGGTCGGCTCCCGGACCCCCCGCAGGCAAGGTTCGTAATGACAGTCCGCGACATCATGAACACCGATGTGGTAACCGTCGCCCCCGACACGGACGTGCGCGACCTCGTGCAATTGCTGGCGCAGCACCGCATTAGTGGCGTTCCAGTGGTCGGTCCCGGCGGTGAGCTGGAAGGCGTCGTATCGGCTACCGATGTCGTCGCGCTGGCCGCGTACGGCGGCGATGCGGCGCGCGGTCCGGGCAATTGGGACAATGAGGAAGGCGCGCGAGATGAAGAGTCGGCGTCGTATTGGCGCAGCACGGACGCCCCCCTCGAGTTCGTCATGGCCGCGGCCACGAACGTACCTGAATACCTGGTCAGCGACATCATGACGGCGGCGGTGTTCTCCGTGCCGTCGACCGCGACGCTGCCCGAGCTCGCGCGCTTTCTGCTGCGCGGCCGCATCCATCGCGCGCTGGTGGTCGATGACGGCGATCTCGTCGGCATCGTGTCTGCGTTCGACGTGCTGAACGCGGTGGCCCAGATGAGCGAGCTCGAGCAGGGAGCCCTGCTATGATGCAGCCCACCCCGGTTCGCATCATGCTGGTCGATGATCATGAAATGCTGCGCGCAGGCCTGCGCGCGATGATCGAAGAGCATGCGGACCTGCTGGTCATCGGCGAAGCCGGCTCGGGCGAGGAAGCGATCGAGCAGGCACGTCGGCTGAAGCCCGACGTGGTGGTCATGGATCTGCGCCTGCCCGGCATCAACGGCATAGAAGCAACGCGCCGGATCGTGAAGCACGATCCGGCGGCGCGGGTTCTGATCCTGACGATGGATGCGCCGGAAGATGTCCTGCTCGACGTCTTCGAGGCGGGCGCCAGTGGCTACCTGCGCAAGACGGGGATGGCCCCGCGCGTCGTGGATGCCATGCGCGCCGTTGCCGAAGGGAAAGTCGTGGCCGATCACGGACTGGTGGCCGCCCTGCGCGCGCGGCGCGCGCAGAGCGAGTTGCGGGCGTGAGCGCAGCGCGTTAGCCGCGCTCTCCGAACGTCTGGTCGATGGCCTGGCGGATCTGGTCCAGCGATTTGCCCTCGTTGGCCATGCGGTAGGCAATCCGGGCGCTCTCGAGGCAGATGTCGCAGCCGGCGCCGTGTTCGTCACGGAAGCAGTCCAGCAGCGAGTAGTGGCCGGCGCCCTTGCAGTGGCAGTAGCAGAACAAGCCGTCCAGCGTGGACTTGACCTGCGCCGCCATCGTGTAGGTTTCCTTAATCTCCGGATACGCCGTGAAATATTCCGGCGACGCAGTCGCGAGCTGTTCGGCCTCCCCACGCGGCGTGGGGTGGACACCTCCATCAGCGCGCGTGGCCAGGACTACAATGGCCGCAATCAGCAGGAAGAGACCCGTAACGCCGTACAATAGCGCCCCGGTTCGCTTCTGCGGTTGCCGCTTCGTCGATTTGCTACTCATTGGTCTTTTCCTTCTTCATCTGCTCACGCCCCTTGTCGATGGGCAGCTCGGGCCCCTTCCCATCGACCGACGCATGCGGGTTGCGCGGAGCCGTGGACTGCATCGTCGGGTGATCACCCGTCGGCAGCTCGGGCGCCATCTGGGCGACGATCGCCTGCGCCGAATCGGCGGCCGCCTGGTTGCCCAGCTTGGACTCCGCCATGTATACGCCGTACCAGCCCGCAACGTTCTTGGGATCGGCCTGCGAGGCCTGACGGAAAAATTCATTCGCGGCTTTGTAATCGCCGCGCCGATATGCCACATTACCACTGTCCAGCGCGGTCTGCGCGGTAAGCGAGATCTTTCCGCTGTCCTTCTCCCCGGAACAAGCCGCGAGCGCGGCAGCGCAGCCGAACAGAACCACCTTGAGATACTTCACCCTGTGCCTCCTTTGGTTTGGCGCATGGAATGTGGCATTTTGCGACCGACCATACAGTCGGGGGGTGTCCGGATGAAAGTAAGCGGATGCACTACGAGTACGTAATCGTCGGGAGCGGCCCGGGCGGCGCCACGGTGGCCCGGCAGCTGGCGCGCGCCGGACGCCAGGTCCTGTTGCTGGAGCGCGGCCGCGACTGGCGGGGCAGCCCGCTTTACGGCACGTATGCCGGTGCGCTGGCCTACGCCGATCGCCACGCCCTGCTGTTCACCAAACAGGGTGTCAACATCATCCGCCCGCTCATGGTGGGCGGCGCGACCACGATGTTCGCGGGCTGCAGCGCCGACCCGCTGCCTTGGTGGCGCACCGATTACGATATCGCGCTGGACGGTTACGCGGCCGGCCTCAAGCAGGAGCTGCAGGTGCGGCCCTTGTCCGCGCCGCAACGCGGACCCGCATCCACCCACATCGCGACCTCGGCCGCGCAGCTCGGGATGCAATGGCTGCCGCAGGACAAATTCATGCTGCCCGCGCGCAGCCGCTCATTCAACTGCGGCGCGCACTGCATGCTGGGCTGCCGCTGCGGCGCGAAATGGACGGCCGCGGAATTCGTCGATGATGCCGTGGCGGCCGGCGCGCAACTGGTTACGCAATGCCGGGTCGATCAGATTCTGCACGACGGCCAGCGGGTGCGTGGTGTCCGTGTTCGTGAACGTACACGCACGCGCGAGGTGACGGCGGATCACGTCATCGTCGCGGCCGGCGGCATCGGCACGCCCATGCTGATGCGCCAGAGCGGTCTGCCCATCAGCCAGGGCATGGCGATGGATCTCACCGTGATGGTCTACGGCCATTCACGCGAGGTGAGCGGGCAGGGGCACGAGCCGCCCATGACCTGGAGCTGCGCCGATGACGAGCTGGGCGTCCTCTATTCGACGCTGATCGATCCCTGGCTCATGTATCCCATCATCATGGCCGCCAAGGGGCCCACGTATCCGCTGACCTGGCGGCATTGGGGCAATACGCTCGGCGTGATGATCAAGCTGAAGGATGAGATCAGCGGCTCCCTCGACGAAGGCGGACGCATCAGCAAAGGCGTCACGGAAGGCGACCGCGCGCGGCTGCTGCGCGCCGAAGACGTCGCCCGCAGCATCCTCGCGCGCGCCGGCTGCGACGCGTCGAAGACCATCACCACGCCGCTGCGCGGCACGCACCCTTCCGCCACCGTGCGTATTGGCGATGTGCTGAACACCGACCTGTCCACCTCGGTGAGCGGACTTTACGTATGTGACGCGTCCGTGTTCCCGCGCGCGCTCGCGCGCCCGACCGTGCTCACCATCATGGCGCTCGCCATGCGCCTGTCCGACCGGCTGGCCCAGTCATGAAACAAAAGGCCGGGATCGCTCCCGGCCTTCGGTTTTTCGCTCGCGGACATGCCGCCCGCTCACGACGTGCTACTGAATCGAGTAATACGTCTTCACGTAGCTGATCGACGACTGCAACAGTGCTTCCAGCAGGAACGGATTGTGGACGCCATGTGACATGTCGCCATCCAGGATGGTCGCATTGAAGCGCGCGCCCTCTCCCGGCGTGATCTTGCCATCGCCGTTCACGAACTCGGTCTTCGGAATCAGCGCGACCAGACGATTGAGCTCGGTCGTCAGCGTCTTCAGACGCGTCTCCAGCGTCAGCGTGGCACTGCGCGCGGCTACCTCCGAGCCGTGACAGCCCGCTTCCGTGCACGCCTTGAAGCTGCGTGTTCCGGTGAGCGTGCAGCTCTGATCCGCGGTCGGCTGACCATTCGCATCCACGCAGGGAATCGCCTGGAACTGGTGGCCCGTCGAATTCATGACGAATGAGCCGGTCGCTTTGTCGGTGACCGTGAACTTGTTGATGTGGCAGCCGGCGCACAGCTCGGGGTTCTTGTCCGAGGCATGCGTGCCGTAAACCGCATCGGTGCCCAGCTGGAAGTCGGGCGGACGCCAGCCGACGTTCTCACCCAGCAACAGCTGGCCCTGCGGCGAGTGCGCACCGCGGCCGTTGTCTTCGTATTCGGCGCGCTTGTGATGGCACTTCATGCACAGGTTGTCTTCCACGTTGCGCGTGAACGGATCCGCGCGCAACTGCGCCGGATATTCCGAGCCGTGCGGGTCGTGGCAGACGGCGCAGGTAATGCCGTGCCGCGTGGTCCCGTCCTTCTCGAGATATTCGGCGGTTACGCCAAACTGCGTCTTGAGGGCAGCCTTCCCCTCGTGGCAGTAGGCGCAACTGGCAAATTCCGCATCCGTCCGCGACATCAGTGAGGGCGTTACCTCGCCATGCCGTGAATTCTCCCATTCCTCGACAAACGGATGATGCGTATCACTGTGGCATTCGCCGCAGCCATTCGTCGCATCACTGGCCGAGAGGATGGAAGCCTTGGGTTGAACGGTGCTCGGGTCGTTCACGTGCTCGAGGCCGCCGCCGTGGCAGCTCTCGCATTGCACATCCTGATAACGAGGATCCTTCGTCGCCGCATAGGCAACCAGCGTCTCGCCCGTCGTGGCGTTGCCATTACCGCTGACCGTGTGACAGTCATTGCAGTAATCCTTGGCGCCTGGATTGGCTTTCAGCGTGGCCCATGCATCCGCATGCTGAGATTCCTTCCACTTGACCTGTTGGCCGGCGTGGCAGTTACCGCAGGTCGTCTGCTTCTGCTCGACGTTGCTATAACCGAGAAACCCGACTGCGTTGGCGGGAGGATCCTCGAACAGGGGTTTGTCCCGGTACACGATCTCTTCATCCACGCACCCGAGCAGGGCGATGGTGAACA
>CBJLQC010000180.1:0-5827 GCA_966424955.1 uncultured bacterium
CAAATTAGAATTCATGATTTGATTGAACTCCGTTGGTTGTCGTGCGCACAGTGCCCTCCGTGTTCTCCGTGTTCTCCGTGGTAAATTTTCACGCAACTTTGCGATGAAATAGAGCGCGTCCTTGACTTCGCCCCACCCGGAGCCCAGACTTCAGGAACTTGAAATAGACGAACGGGGCCCTCAACGGAAGTCCGGTGCAAGACCGGCGCGGCCCCGCCACTGTGAGAGGCCAACACGCGGCGCGTGTTGAAGTAGTCCGCTCGATAAGCCACTGGAGCAATCCGGGAAGGCGAGCGTGACTGCCTCGAAGCCAGGAGACCGGCTCCGTTCGTACCCGAAACATTACTTCTCGCTGGGAGGAGTTCGGGGCTGAGCGTGGCCGCTTGATCGTCCATGCTTTCACCCGTGCTTCCCTTCGAGGAAGGACGGGTTTTTTGTTGCGCAAATTGCTGATCGCGTTTGCGTGCGCGTGGGCGCACGCCTGCGCGGAGCCGGCACCCACACCTCAGGAGCGCGCGCTCGTCGTCATCGACGATGCCGGGCGCGAAGTGCGTCTCGACGCGCCCGCCCAGCGGGTCGTGTCGCTCCTGCCGACCGTGACCGACCTCATGCTCGCCCTGCATGTCGAAGACCGCCTGATCGCGCGCACCGACTTCGACACCGATGCGCGCCTGGCCGCGCTGCCCTCGCTGGGCGGCGGACTGACCCCCAGCGTGGAATGGCTGGTACAACAACAGCCCCACCTCGTGATAGCGTGGCCCGACCAGGGCACGCGCTCGCTGGTCGGCCGGCTGGCCAGTGTCGGGGTTCCGGTGTATGCGGCGCGCAGCGAAACGATCGACGATACAGACCGCATTCTCGATCGGTTGGGCACGCTGCTCGACATCGAGCGACAGGCGGACTCGTTGCGCACCAGCATTCGGACCGCTCTGGATTCGGTTCGTGCCGCCGTCAGCGCGCGGCCGCCGGTGCGGGTTGCCTATGTCGTCGGACTGGATCCGCCCATGGTGGCGGCGGCCGGTACGTTCATCGACGAGCTGATCACGATCGCGGGCGGGCGCAACATCTTCCCCGACCTCGAGCTGTGGCCGCAGGTCAACCTCGAAGAGCTCGTGCAGCGGGACCCCGAAGTGATCATGATCGCTGACACGGGAACCGACGATCCGGTCACGGCACTGCGCCGGCTGCCCGGCTGGCGTGACTTGCGCGCTGTACGCAGCGGTCGCGTGCACCGTGTTTCGCCGTTCTTTTTCAATCGCTCCGGCCCCACGATGCCGAATGCGGCGCGCGAGCTCGCGCAGTTCTTCCATCCTGCGCCATGACTCGACACACCGCCGCTGGCGATGCGCGCCCTGCGCGCGTGGTCCCCTTCCTCAGTGCGCTGCTCATTGCAGCCGGGGCGGTGGCTCTCAGTCTGATGGTCGGCGCCGCCGGCATTTCGCGCGACCGCAGCATCGTGCTCGACCTGCGCTTGCCGCGTGCGCTCCTCGCCGGACTCGCCGGCGGTGGCCTCGCGGTCAGCGGCGCGACCTTCCAGGCCATGCTGCGTAATCCGCTGGCCGAGCCATACATACTGGGCGTCTCCGGCGGCGCCGCCTTGGGCGCGGTGATCGTCACCGTCTTCACGCGTAGTGTGGTGCTGCTGCCTGTAGCCGCGCTCATCGGAGCGCTGGGCACCATCGCGCTCGTCTTCGCGATTGCCGCCCGTGCTACGCTTCGTCTCGACCCGCGCGTACTGCTGCTGGCGGGCGTCATCGTCGGTGCGTTCTTTCAGGCGATCATCCTGCTGCTGCTCACCTTTGCCGACGTCGAAAGCTTCCGGTCCGCCATCTTCTGGATGATGGGCAGTGTGGCCGGCGCGAGCTGGCCGGGCGTGCTGACGCTGGTCGTGGTCGTGCTGCCCGCGTGTCTGGCGCTCTACGGCCTGGCGCGGCCGCTCAACCTGCTGGTCTCCGGCGAGGAGACCGCGCTGTACCTGGGCGTGAACGTGCAATTCGTCATGCGCGCCGCCTATTTCGTGGCATCGCTGCTGGTCGCGGTCAGCGTCGCCGCGTGCGGATCGATCGGGTTCGTCGGACTCGTTGTCCCGCACGCCGTGCGCATGTTGTGGGGCAGCGATCACCGCGTTGTCCTGCCCACCGCGTTCCTGGTGGGCTCGGCTTTCCTGATCCTGGCGGACACCACCGCGCGCACGATCGTCGCACCCGCCGAGCTGCCGGTCGGCGTTATCACCGCACTGGTGGGCGTGCCGGTCTTCCTCCTGTTGTTGGTGCGGAGGTCGACATGAACGTGCTCGCGGCTGTGCAGGTCTCGGTGCATTATCCCGGCTCGCTCCGTCCGGCTTTACGCGACGTCAGCGCCGCCATTCCGCGCGGCAGCTTCACCGCCATCATCGGCCCGAACGGGTCCGGCAAATCCACGCTGATCCGGGTATTGCTCGGCGCGCTGCGCCCGGACCACGGCCGGGCGCTCTTCGAGGACCGTGACGTTGCGAGTTACAGCCGCGCCGATCTCGCGCGCCACATCGGCGCCGTTACGCAGATCGAGGAAATGCCTTTCCCCATCACGGTGCGGGAGCTGGTCTCGACCGGCCGTTACGTGCACCTCGGCGCGTGGCGCGCGGAAACCGCGCACGACCGCACGGCGGTACACCACGCGCTCGAGCGGTGCGACATCACGGGGCTGGCCGAACGCTCCATCAACCGCATCTCGGGCGGTGAGCGCCAGCGGGCGCGCATCGCGCGCGCACTCGCGCAGGAACCCTCCACGCTGGTGCTGGACGAGCCGACCGCGTCGCTCGACATCGGACATGAAATGGCGGTCTTCCAGCTGCTGCGCTCCCTGACCCGGGCCGGCGTGACGGTGCTGGTCGCCACGCATCACATCAATCTCGCGGCCCGTTTCGCCGATCAGCTCATCCTGCTGCACGAGGGCTCGGTGGCAACGCAGGGCGCCGTGCGCCAGGTGATGACTCGACCCACGCTCGAGCAGGTCTACGGATGGCCGCTCCACCTCTTTCCGCATCCGGGCGCCGGCCACGATCAGGGCGCGCCGCAAATCGCGCCTGTCTCACAAACACCTTCGACGAATCACACGCTATGAAACAGATTCCTTTCGTCATACTGCTCGCGCTCGGCGCGCGCGTCGCCGTCGCCCAGGAAACCACGGACACCTTCCGGCTGCGCGAGGTAGTGGTCACCGCCACGCGGTTTCCGCAGGCCATCGGCCAGGTTCCGGCGGCCGTCACGGTGATCCGGGAAAGCGAGTTCAGCCGTCTCGGCATGCGTACCGTTGCCGACGTCCTGCGGACCGTAAGTGGCAGCTCACTCGTGCAGGGCGGCTCCTACGGCGCGCTCACCTCTCTGTTCATGCGCGGCGGCGAAAGCGACTACGTGCAGGTGCTGCTGGATGGCGTGCAGCTCAACAGCCCGGGCGAGCTTTTCGACTTTTCCGCGCTCAGCCTCGAGAACATCGAGCGCGTCGAGGTGGTGCGCGGACCGGCCAGCGTGCTGTACGGTTCGGATGCCGTCACCGGAGTGATCCAGCTGTTCAGCCGCCACGGCAGTGGAGCAGCCACGGCGCACGCGACGGCGCTCGCGGGCCGCGGCGCACGCGTCGGGCAGAGCGCAGATGGCAGCTTCGGTTCCTACGATGTGCGAGCCGGCGTGAATGGCGGTCCCACGCGCCTCGGTTATTCCGCGGCGGGTTCGCTCTTCGATACCGATGGCGCCCTCGCCTACAACAACGAGCACCGATTGACCAGCGGCAGCGTTCGGATATCCACTACCACGGCGCGCTCCGACGCCGCGCTATCCGCGCGGCTGACCCGCAACCACTTCCACTACCCGACCGACGGTTCGGGCAACCTCGTGGACGGCAACCAGTACCACGAAGCGGACGCCTTCGCGCTCGGCCTGGATGCCGGGCACCGCTTGGCAGCAGGCACCGAGTTGCGGGCGCAGCTGTCATGGAGCCGCAATCAGGATCATATCGACGACGCGCCCGACACGCCCGCCGACACGATCGGCTTCTACAGCTTTTTCAGTGATGAGGATTTTCGGCGCAGCAGCCTTGACCTGCGATTGAACCGCCAGCTGGGCGCGGGTACCGTGCTCACCCTGGGTGGCGAGGCGGAGCAGCAGGCGCGTGAGGGAAGCAGTCTGTCAGGCAGCTCCTTCGGCGATTTTGCCAGCCAGGCGAGCAACGACCGAACCAACCAGGCGGGCTACGCGCAAATCGTCGGCAAATGGGGAAACGCCAACCTGCATGCCGGGTTGCGCTTCGATCATAACGATCCGTTCGGCGACTTCCTGACCTACCGTGCCGGCAGCTCACTGGCGCTGGGCCGCGCGGTACGCCTGCGCGCGGCCGTCGGTACCGGCTTCAAGGAGCCGCGTTTCTTCGAGCAGTTCTCCAATGGCGCGGGCGCGCGCGGCAATCCCGCACTCGAGCCGGAGCAATCGCGGTCCGCCGAGCTGGGCGCCGACGTGAGCACGGGCGCCTTCACGATGAGCGCGACCGGGTTCACGCAGACCTTCCGGGACCTGATCCAGTACACGTTCGCGCCCGTCACTGCTGACAGTGTCAATTACACCAATGTGGGCGAGGTATCCGCGGATGGACTCGAGCTCGAGGCCCGCTGCGTCGGACGTCGGCTGTCCTTGCGCGCGCAGCTCACGCTGCTCGACACGAAGGTGGTGGACGCGGGCACCGGCAACGATCCGCTGTACGTGCGCGGCGAGCGCCTGATCCGCCGCCCGGAGCAGACCGCTTCGCTCGCCGCGCACTACGGTACCGACCTGAACGTGGGTGTCGTGCTGCACTATGTCGGCAAGCGCGAAGATCTTTACTACGACGCGAGCTTCACGCCGCAGCGGGTGGAGTTGCCGGCGTATGCGAAAGTCGACTTCAGCGCCCGCACGCCCGCCTTACGCGCGGTGCGCGGCGTACTGCGCATTGAGAATCTGTTCGACGAGTCGTACGAGGAGATCCGCAACTTCCCGGCACGCGGGCGCGTGGTTTTTGTTGGCGTGTCTTTGGAGCGCTGATGCTAGTATTGCTTCGCGTGGGCGACGCTCTCGGCATGCAGGTCCCGATAGCTCTCCCAGCGCGCGCGGGAAAGGGCGCCGGCCTCCACTGCCGCCTTGATTGCGCAGCCGGGCTCGTGCAGATGCGTGCAGGTCGAAAAGCGGCAGTCCCCCAGGAACGGCCGGAAATCCGGGAAGCAGACGTCGAGTCCTTCCGGGTTGATCTCCCACATGCCGACCTCGCGCATCCCGGGCGTGTCCACGATGAACCCGCCTTCGGGGAGGTGGATGAGCTGCGCACTCACGGTCGTATGCTGCCCTTTCATCACGGCCTCGGAGATCTCGCGCGTGCGAGCGCGCGCCCCCGGATGCAGGTAATTGAGCAGTGTCGATTTGCCGACACCGGACGCGCCCGCCAGCACCGTTTCGCGGCCGCGGATGCGTTCGCGCACCGGCTCGAGTCCGAGGTTTTCGCGGACGGAGATGAACAGGAGGTCGTACCCGGCGGCGGCATAATCGGCGAACATGGCGCGCGCGGCGTCGGCTTCGACCAGATCGACCTTGTTGATGATGATCGTGATCGGCACATCGTTCGCCTCGGCGATGACCAGCATGCGATCGAGCATGCGCAAGCGCGGCTCGGGCTTCGCGGCCGCGATCACGATCGCGACCTGATCGACATTGGCCACCAAAACTTTCGCCCGCCGCGCACCCTGGCCGGGCGCACGACGGGCGATCTCGCTCTTTCTTTCGGCGACCGCTTCGATGCTGTGGCTGCCGTCCGTGTGGCTCTCTATAAA
>CBJLQC010000181.1:0-5809 GCA_966424955.1 uncultured bacterium
GCCGGGCTGCTTACGATAGAAGGAGTCTGCGCGCAGAAAATCGCCTTCGCTCACGGCGAAGTAGATTTGCATTCATATGGGGCACAGGAACTCGGGATCGGCGGCCTCCACCTCCGCCACCAGCGGTCGGGCTTCTTTGGCCGACCGGCCGCGCAGGGCGTTGAAATTGTAGAGCACCTGTGCCAGGCCGTAGGTCGCCTCCAGGTCGCCCGGGTACTGCTGCAGGAGCGCGCGGTAGCGGACGTCGGCCGCTTCGAAGTCGCCATTCAGCACTTCGCGCACGGCCTGCAGCAGCGACTGGTCACGCTCGGTCAGCCGCGCGCTGTGGCGAATGCCGCGCTCGATCGCGGGGCGCGAGGCCGACCACGCCTCCGCGTTGAGATGGGCGAGCGCGAGCCGGTAATAGGCCAGCGCAAACGTCGAATCGATGGTTACCGCTTCGGAGAACTGCGCGACCGCCGAGTCGTAGAGCGTCCGCCGGTAGAAATCCTCGCCTTCCAGATACTTGCGCAGCGCGGGCAACGAGTTGGTGGTAATCGCGGCCGCCTGCGAGAGGCGCGCATCCTGGCCTTTGCGCGTGGCCGCCAGCAATTGCGCGGACAACCGGTCCACGATGCCGAACAGATCGTCCGTAGTCCCTTCGACCACGACCGGATCGCCCGCCGACTTCTTGAAATCGTGCAACGTCGCGGTCACACGTACCTGCTGTCCGGCCTGCGTCACGTTGCCGGTCACCAGGTAGCGTGCCGACATTTTTTCCGCGAGCTCCGCGGTCGGCGACGTCGCGCTCTTGTCCTTCGCGTAGGAGAGCACCATGTCGGGCGCGATGGCGCGCAGTCCGGCCGCGCCGTCGATGTTGCGGCTCACCATCTCGACCAGCCCGGACTCCAGGTAGGCCAGCTCGCTGCTGCCGATCACCTTGAAGGGCAGCACGGCGATGACGGCGGTGCCGTCGTAGTCGGCGCGGTTCCAGTGGCGGACCACACCATAGCTCATGAACCCCGTGCACAGCAGCACGAACAGCGCGAGTGCGGTGGCTGCCTTCAGGTGCAGGCGCGGCCGCGCCTCGGCGCGCTTCACGTCGAAGAACCAGGAGGCGAGCACCGCGAGCGGGAAGCCGGCGCCGGCCACCGCGATCAGGGCGCGGTACGCGCTGGCCGGCAGCCCGAGCGGCTCGAACGTCAGATCGGCCACCTGCAGCACGACGAACGCGCCGGCCAGGTAGCCGGCGGCGGTGCGGAAGACACGACGACGTTTTAGCTCGGAGATCAGGCGCTCGAGTTCGGACATTCCGGCAGCAGGTTGGGTTGTGGAGAGCAAGTCAGCGCTCGCCGAAGATGTGTCCGGCCGCGCGCGCGGGGCAAGAGCGTTGACGGCGCGCGGCGACGGGTCAAGATTGGGGGCCCGTTCTTCTATTCCCCTAAGCTTCCCCAGGAGACCGTATGCGAACGTCCCGTCTTACCGCCACACTTGTACTCACCCTCACGTGTACCGTGGCCGCGCAGGCGCAGAACGCCAAGGCCAGCGGCTTCGAGGTACCCGCCGACCAGCTGAAAGCGATCCGCGCCGCCACCGAGAAGTATCAGGATGTGAAGGTCGCGATGGCCGAAGGCTACGTGCTGCCCATGCAGATGTGCGTGGCTTCCAAGAACGAAGGGCTGCCGCCGCAGCTGGGCGCCATGGGGCTGCACTACGTGCGTCCCGACCTGCTCAAGATCACCGGGCAGCAGCCACGCGTCTCGGGCGCGGGCATGCATGAAGATTTCATGAAGCCTTCCGTCCTGATCTACGAGCCGCAGGCGGATGGCTCGCAGAAGCTGGTCGCCATCGAAAATCTGATCTGGGCCAAGGCGTGGAAGGATGCGGGCAACAAGGGCGCGCCGGCTTTCCACAACAACGAGTACTTCTACGTGCATGACAACCCGGACACCGCGGTCGATGAGGCGCACGGCTTCGAGCCCCATTACGAGCTGCACTTCTGGCTCTATCGTGACAACCCGACCGGCATGTTCGCGCCGTTCAATCCGAACGTGAGCTGCGCCGACTTCAAGCCACACGACCAGCACAAGTAGCGTGGATGCAAGAAAGCCCGGCACCTGCCGGGCTTTCGCATTTCAGCATCGAAATCCAGGCGCTAGCGCCTGCTCTGTCCGGTTCCCTCTACATCCCCTTCCGGCGTGTTGCGTGTGCCGGTGCCGGTGCCGGTCGATGTACCGCGCTCAGTGCTGGTGCCCTCTGTCCCGGTGCGTGTCGACTCGCGGTCACGCTCCGCGCCGCGCTGGCTCTCACGCTCACGGTTCGGATCGGGCGTCTGTTCCTTGCCCTGCTCACGGTTCTGACCCTGCCGTCCCGGCTGGTTCTGTTTGTTCTGGTCCGCCATTGTGGCCCTCCTCTGGATTGATGCGTTGATGCAGGCGGACAGACTATCTGCAAGTCCTGCTCCGAGGCGGATTCGCCAAGCGTCGCAACGGTTTCTACTTGCGCGCCGGCGTGAGTACGATCTGGAACTCCCGGGGCGGCTCGGCGCCCATCAGGTGCTTCACGAAATAATCCCAGCGACGGCGCATCATGTACGGCTCGTTGCCGAAGCCGTGCCGCCGGTTGGGCAGGAGCAGCAAATCGAAATCCTTGTTGTGCTCGATCAGCGCGTCCACCAGCAGGAGCGTGTTGTAAGGCGGCACGTTGTCATCCACGCTGCCATGCGCGATCAACAGCTTGCCCTTGAGATTCTGCGCGTGATTCTGATTGGCCTGGTCATCGTAGTTGTTGCCGCGCAGCAGGCCCTGGTAGCGCTCGCCCCAATCATCTTCGTAGTTCCGGTTGTCGTGGTTGCCGGCCTGCGCCACCGCCACCTTGAAGAGGTCGGGATAACGCAGGATGGCGCCGGCCGCGGCAAAGCCGCCGCCCGAATGGCCGTAGATGCCGGCCCGGGCCAGATCGATCCACTTGTGCCGCTGCGCGAGCTGCCGCATCGCGGCCACCTGATCGGGCAGCGTGTTGTCCCCCATGTTGCCGTAGTAGGCATCATGGAAGCTCTTCGAGCGCTGCGGATTGCCCATGCCATCCAGCTGCATGACGATGAAGCCGAGCTCCGCGAGGGCACGCGTGTCGCCGCGCGCGGGCACGAAGCTGCGCGTGCCCACGCTGCCGCCCTGCGGACCCGGATAGATGTAGTTGATGATCGGGTAGCTTCTGGTCGAATCGAAGCTCGTCGGGCGATGCATCAAGCCGTAGAGGTCGGTCTTGCCATCGCGCGCCTTGACCGTGAAGGGGATCGGCGGCGTCCAACCGGTCGCCAGCAAGCGTGAAAAATCCGCGCGCTCGAGCGTCATCAACACCTGGCCGTTCAGGTCACGCATGACGGTGATCGGCGGCGTCGCGGGCGTGGAATAGCTGTCGATGAAATAGCTGTGATCGGGCGCGAACGTAATTTCGTGGTTGGCGTTCTCCGGGGTGAGCAGCCGCAGGTTGCTGCCATCGAGGTTGATGCGGTACAGGTGCCCGAAATACGGATCGCGGCCGGCCTCGCGACCGCCGGCGACGAAGTAAAGGACGCGCGCCCGCTCATCCACGTGCAGTATCTGCCACACCGGCCACTCGCCCCGGGTGATCTGCTGCTTGAGGCGGCCGCTGCGCAGGTCGTACAGGTACAGGTGTCCCCAGTTGCTGCGCTCGGAGAACCAGATCACCTCGTTGCTGCCGAACAGCACGCGCCAGTTGTTCTGGTCGACGCCGGACTCGTACTGCGTCGCGACGCGCTCCTCCAGGACATCCCGTACCGCGCCGGTGGCTACATCCGCGATGCGCAGGACGGCCTGCTTGTGATCGCGCGAGCTGGAGACGAAAGCCAGCTGCCGCGCGTCCGCGCTCCATTGCACGTCCTCGAATTCACCATCGCACGTGACATGGTCGCAAACCGTCGAGCGGTGCGCGTCGGGCGGCATCTGCAGGCGCGTGATGCGCGGATTTTCGACGTCGATGATCACGCGCTCGATGGTGAAGATCGCGCTGTCGCCGGGCAGCGGGTACTTCCACGCGTCCAGCCTGGGATGCCCGACGTTGGTGCTGACCAGGTACATCTCGCCGACGCGCCGGCCATCGTGGCGGAAGGTCGCCACCTGCTTCGAGTCCGGCGACCACAAGACGACCGGCTCATCGCCGCGAATCCAGCCGGCATTGTTGGTGGCGTAGCCGTAATCCTTCGCGCCGTCACGCGTGAGCTGCGTCTCGCGATTGGTGGCCAGGTCGCGCACCCACAAGTTGTAATCGCGAATGAACACCGCGCGCTTGCCATCCGGCGAGCCGACTTCGCCCGGGTTCAGGTCCGGCTCGTCGAGCGGCGGCCGCGTGGCAGCCGCGGTGCGCTGCCGCTTAATGGGATCCACCAGCACGATCTCGCTGCTGTCCGCCGTGATGTTGCGATAAAGGAAGCGGCCGTCCGGCAGCCAGGCAGGACGGACCTGCCAGCCGCTTACCAGTGGGGCCGCGTGCGCCGACAGGTAACGCACCGCGCGCGCGTAATCGGCCGCGGTGAGCGCGGACGGCTGCTGGGCTGCCGCCGCGGTGGGCAGCAGCACGGCGAAGACGAAGAGAAGACGTCGCATGAATGAGCCGTTCGATGTTGAGGTTCGCCGCACATGATAGCACACTTCCCGCCGCTGGACACGGCGAACCCCAACAACGTCGCGGCCTACGACCAGCTGAAAGTCTGATTGACGGTGTGGCCGCAGACCTGCCCGTTGACGGTGCGTGTCTGCGCGGCGAAGTCCGTCGCCTCGGTGTACTGGATGGCGCAGCGTCCGCTGCGGCCGTCGCTGGCGGTCCAGTTGAACGCGCCATTGATGCTCGCGGTGAACGGCTCACTGGGCAGGTGATTGGCGATCGCCAAATGCGCGGAGAAATCGAGGTCGGGATCGCCGGTGAAGCTGAGCGTGAGCCCCTCATGCGGATACGTGCATCCACTCGGCGTATGCGTGCCGTCCAGATCCAGCTCGAACGAGCCCGCCTCGGGATCCGCGCTGCCCGCGACCGTCCACTGCAGCGTGATGCTGCCGCCGCTCGGACATGGATGCGTGCTTTGATGTTCCTGCGTGAACGTGATGGGCACCGCGGCAATGCCGTCCGCGCTGGCCGCGCCCTGGCTCGCCGGAGCCTGCTGCGAGGTGGTCGAGGTCGTCTCGATCGAGCCGGACACCGCTGCTGCAATCATCAGCGCTTCTTCGCGCGTCAGCTGATCGCCCGTGCTCGGGCCACTCCCATCATCGCTGCACGCCGCCAGCATGACCGGCAGAAGCAGCAGGGAAGCCGAACGCAAGTTCATAACTAACTCCTTGTGGGTTGAACGGTCGCAGTCGCGACCATAGCTACAGACGAGGCGCGCGACGGTTCCGTCACGGATGTGCACTTAAGTGAGGAGCGGGTTCGCCGGCGCTGGCGCGGGGCGCTGGATGCGGGTCGCGGGGAAAAAAGCGGGGGCCGGGTCGCGGCAAATTTGAAGCGTTGGTCGCTGAGGATCGCGCGATCACATCATTGGAATGCTGACGAATACGATCAAGAACTTGAAAAAGAGATTCGACAGCTACCCGCTGCGCGCTTTCTTTCCCGTGACGCGCAACCAGCGATCCGCGCCGGCGCCCGCGAGCCCGAAGCCAGCTTCTGTGTGGCTGTAGCGGTCCGGGGCGCCCGGCACTAGTGTAAAATGCGGTGCGTGCTTCAGCTGTCCAAACCCCTGAGTACCCTCTCGCCGATGTCCTCGCTGCCGGCGTCGCCGCGGTTGGTGAAGACGGCCGGCAGACGTACGTGAACGAGG
>CBJLQC010000182.1:0-5793 GCA_966424955.1 uncultured bacterium
GGCGCCTGCGGCCCGCCGGGCCCCTCGAAGTATGGCCCCGGGCGACCGCCATGCTGCCGGCTCAGCGCGACGAAGCTGCCGCGGATCTGCGCAATATTTTTCATGACGGAGTACAAACTAATCATAAAACTTTGCCACACTACAACTTGACTCGTGCGGCACCGCGCCGTACATTGCAGGTCGGCTACGGTCTGGCCTCCCCCCGTCGTCTTCCCCGGAACACAAGTACGTACTCCTCTCTCGCGAGGTTCGCAGCAATGCGGATGAAGCATGTATTGGTCACAGGTTCGGCCGGGCTGATCGGCAGTGAGGCAGCCTGTCTGTTCGCGGAGCGCGGCTGCCGCGTAACCGGCATCGATAACGACATGCGGGCGCATTTTTTCGGGACGGCGGCCAGCACGGCGGGGCGGCGCGCCGAGCTCGAGCGCCAACTGCTGGGCTACTCCCACGTACCGATCGACATTCGCGATACAGCCGCCGTCGATGAGCTGTTCCGCCGTCTTTGCAGCGGCACGCAGCGGATCGACGCGGTGATTCATACCGCCGCGCAGCCCTCGCATGACTGGGCGGCGCGCGATCCCATGACGGATTTCACGGTGAATGCCTTGGGCACGATGAATCTGCTCGAGGCCACCCGGCAGCACTGTCCGGAAGCCGCCTTTATTTTCACTTCGACGAACAAGGTTTACGGCGACCGTCCGAACCATCTGCCGCTCATCGAAGAGCCGACGCGCTGGGAAGTCGATCCGTTGCATCCCTATGCGGATCACGGCATCGATGAACGCATGCCGATCGACCACACCACGCACTCGGTATTTGGCGCGTCCAAGGTCGCGGCCGACGTGATGGTCCAGGAGTACGGGCGCTACTTTGGCATGAACACCGTGGTCTTCCGCGGCGGCTGTCTGACCGGTCCGCATCACAGCGGAGCCCAGCTGCACGGCTTTCTCTCATATCTCGTCCGCTGTGCCGTGACCGATACGCCCTACACGATTTTCGGTTACAAGGGCAAGCAGGTCCGCGACAACATCCACGCGGCCGACCTGGTCGAGATGTTCTGGCGGTATTGCGAGGCGCCGCGTCCTGGCGAGGTCTACAATGCGGGCGGCGGCCGCGCGAGCAACTGCTCGATGCTGGAGGCGATTCGCCACTGCGAGACGCTGACCGGCCGCGCGATGCAAATCAACTACGACGAGAAGAACCGCGTCGGCGATCACATCTGGTACGTCAGCGATACGCGCAAATTTGCGGCGCACTATCCCGGCTGGAAGATCACCCGTAGCATCGAGCAGATCCTGGGCGAGATGTACGAGGCAGCCGAGCAGGCGCACGCAGTGGTGCGTGCATGATGTTCGAGCACGCGGTCGTGACGGGTGGCGCGGGCTTCATCGGCTCGAGCCTGGCCGTGCGCCTGCGCAGCGCCGGACTGGCGCAGCGCGTGACCGCGCTCGACAACCTGAAGCGGCGCGGCAGTGAGCTGCAGCTCGCGCGCCTGCAGGCGGCCGGCGTGGACTTCCTGCACGGCGACACGCGCATGAGCGAGGACATCGAAGCGGCCGGCCGTTTCGATCTGATGATCGATTGCGCGGCCGAGCCATCCGTCCTGGCCGGCACCGCCGGGTCGCCGAGGCCGGTCCTCGATCACAACCTCGTGGGCAGCATCAACTGCCTGGAAGCCTGCCGGCGCCATAACGCCGCCTTTCTGCTGCTCAGCACCAGTCGCGTGTATCCCATCGATCCGTTGAATGCGGTGCCCGTGCTGGAGCGTGAGACGCGCTTCGAGTGGGACACGACTGCGCTGCCCGCGGGCGTGTCACGGGAAGGCGTCACGGAGGCCATGAGCCTGGACGGCCATCGCTCTTTCTATGGCGCGAGCAAGCTGTGCAGCGAGCTGCTGGCTCGCGAATACGCCGCCGGCTACGGGCTGCGCGTGCTGATCAACCGCTGCGGCGTGATCGCCGGGCCGTGGCAGATGGGCAAGGTCGACCAGGGCGTCGTGACGTTGTGGCTGGCGGCGCATCATTTCCGCCGCGAGCTGGCGTACATCGGCTGGGGCGGCGCCGGCAAGCAGGTGCGCGACGTGCTGCATGTCGATGACCTGGCCGACCTGATCGTCGCGCAGCTGGCTGCCGTGGATGCATGGCAGGCCGAGGTGTACAACGTAGGTGGTGGCCGCGCCATCAGCGCGTCGCTGGCCGAGATGACGACACTCGCGCGCGAGGTGACCGGCCGTCACGTCGCGGTCCGGTCGACGCCGCAAACGCGGCCGGTGGATCTCCGCATCTATCTCACGGACACGACCAAGCTGCGCGCGCGCTTCGATTGGCAGCCGGCGCGCGATCTGCCGACCGTCGCGGGCGACATCCACGCGTGGATCCGCCAGCACGAGCAGCAGCTTCGTCCCATCATGGCGTGATCGCATGAAGCTCTCGATCGTCATTCCGGCCCATAACGAGCAGGACAACATCGGCGGCACGCTGCAGGAGCTGTACGACGTGCTGGTGGTCGACGCGCGCCTGCCCTGCGAGATCATCGTCGTCAACGACAACAGTGACGACAATACGCCTGCGGTCGTGGCCGATTTCGCGGCGACGCATGCCGACCTGGAACTGCGGCTGATCAACCGCGCACCGCCCGGCGGCTTCGGGCGTGCCATCCGGACCGGGCTCGAGGCGGTGAGCGGCGATGCGGTCGTGATCTACATGGCCGACCAGTCGGACGACCCGCGCGATGTGCTGCTCTACTATCGCAAGCTCGAGGAAGGCTACGACTGCGTGTTCGGCTCGCGCTTCGTGCGCGGCAGCACGGTCACCGATTATCCGCGCGTGAAGCTGGTCGTGAACCGCATGGTCAACCGTTTCATGCAGCTGCTGTTCTGGACGCACTTCAACGATCTGACCAACGCGTTCAAGGCGTACCGCACGCACGTGATTCAGGATGTCGGCCCGTTTTATTCCAGCCACTTCAACATCACCATCGAGATGTCGCTGGCCGCGCTGATCCGTAAATACCAGATCGCGCAGGTACCGATCTCGTGGCATGGACGGACGTGGGGCAGTTCGCATTTGCGGCTGACCGAGATGGGCCGCAAGTACCTCTTCGTGCTGCTCAAGGTACTGGCCGAGAAGTGGCTGATTCGCGACGACCTGCTGGCGGAACGGCTGGCGCATAATCGTCAGTACGAGCGCACCATTGTCGATATGGATGACCGCGTACGCGCGCTCGAGCAGCGCCTCGAGCGGGTCGAGCAGGGCCAGCGGATGCCGGCCCTCGACCGGCCGGAAGCGAGCCCGCGCAACCAGACCAAAGGCATCAACTAAGTGGAAATATTGCGCTCGCTCGACCTGCGACAGGCACCGCCTGCGCGGCAGCGGTGGATCCTCGCGCTCTTCGCGTTCGTCGCGATGCTGCTCATCCTCTGGTTCTTCGCGCCGCGCTTCGTGTTATGGCCGACCATCAAACTGCCGGAATTCAATTCCATTCCGGACACCAACCGCGCGTATTTCACACTGCTCCAGCTGAAGGACCCGTTCCTCCATATCGATCATTTCAGCAACAAGGTGATCGAGTGGCGGCTGCTTTTCCCGCTGATCTTCCACTACCTGCACCTGCCGGCGTGGCTGTTCCTGGCGCTGCCGTGGATCGGCTGCCTGCTCGTGCTGTGGTACGTGGCGATGCTGGTCTGGCGGCGCACGCAGGACCAGGTATTCACGGCCGCGTCGGTGCTGACGCTGGGCACGTTGTCGTGGTTTTTCACGTCGACCGGCTGGCTTACCTATTTCGATTCGTGGTATGTGCTCGGCGGGCTGATCGTGGCCTTCAGTCCATCGCCCTGGCAGGTGCTGGCCGCCGCGCTGCTGACGCCGTGGATCGACGAACGCATCGTGTTCATGCTGCCGGTGTGCCTGGCGGCGCGCGCGGTCATCTACTGGCACGACACGCGCGAGCTCAAGCCCGATCGCGCGCAGCGCCGCCTCATGATAGCGGCCGTGGCGCCGATCGTGGCTTACGCGCTCGTCCGGCTGGCGGCAACCGTCTGGTTCGACCAGGGCAGTCGCGATTACGTGGCCTTTTTCGGCGACCGCACCTGGCCGCTGGGTGGAATGGCGAAGGGCGCCTGGATGGGGTTGCGCATGGCATGGGTGCCCATCGTGCTGTTGCCGGTGCTGCTCGCCCGGCAGTCGCGCGGACTCGGCATGGCGCTGGGCGCCATCGTCGCGGTCTCCGCCATCGTCGCGGTGGTCATTGCCGGTGACATCAGCCGATCCATGTCCATGCTCGTGCCGATCGCGGCCGCTTCGCTGATGCTGCTGCCGCGCCTGCACGCGAATGCGCGCGCCATCGTGGTGGCGGTCGCGGCCGGCAATCTGTTGCTGCCCGCTTCGCACGTCATCGGCGAATACGCGCTACCGATCTTCGACGCGCGCGTCGAGCTGGATCGCGTCAAGTATCCGCCGCCGCAGCTGGACGCGCGGTTTCACCTGGCGGAAGCCATGCGGCAGTATCGCGCGGGTGAAGTCGATGGCGTGATGCGCAGCCTGGACTACGCGCGCCGCGTCACGCGCCTGCCCGATGACCTGGCCGTGGCCATTGTGCAGTTCGGTGAGCTGGAGGAAAAAGAAGGACGCTTCCAGGCGGCCGCCGCCTTTTACACGCAGGCACTGGCCACCGGCTCGCGGCACTGGACGCAACGTCCGGTCATTATGGAGCGGCTGGAAACCGTCAAACGCTCGATGCAGTAGCGTGTGACATTGGCGCGCAGGCATTACATTGCCGCCATGCCGGTACGCAGTCTGCTGCCCGCGGTCCCGGGCGCGTTCGTCCTGGGCGCCACCGCCCTCGTGCTCGCGTTCGCCGGTCCCGTCACCGCGCTGGCTGTCCCACCATCTCTCGTTCTTTTTGTATTGCTGATCGCCACCGTGCTGGCGTGGCGGTTCCGCAGCACGCGCATTTTTGCCGCGGCGCTGCTGCTGGCCGCCGCGCTCGCCGCCGTGAGTTATCTCGACGTCACGGTGGATTCACTGCTCGTGCTTCTGCTGACGACGTCGCTGCCGCTGGGCTGCGCGCTGCTCACCCTCGTCGCGGATCGCGGTTTCGTGGTGGCGCGTGTCCGCAACCACATCCTGCTCTCACTCACGCCCCTGGTGCTGGCCGCTTTCTTTTCTGCGGCCGACCCGGCCCGCGCCGTCCTGTGGCTGCAAAGGGACAGCAGCTGGAGCGCCCTGCCGCAGCCCGCGCTGCTCGCCTTGGTGGCTGCGCTGGTCATCGCGCTGGCCAGGGTGCTGCTCGACCGGCGGGCCGTGACGGCCGGTCTTACATGGACGGCGGTAGCCGCAGCCTGCGCGTTCGCGGCCGCGCCCCGCTCGACCACGCAGTCGGTGTGGCTGCTGGCCGCCGCCATCGTGCTGGTCATTGCGGTGGTGGAAGCCGCCTACGCGCTGGCCTTCTACGATGAGCTGACCGAGCTGCCTGCCCGGCGCTCACTGGCCCAGACGCTGTCGGCGCTGCGCGCACCTTACACGCTGGCCGTGGTCGATGTCGATCATTTCAAGTCCTTCAACGATCGGTACGGCCACGACGTCGGCGACCAGGTGCTGCGCATGGTCGCCGCCCGTCTGCGCCAGGTGCGGGGCGGTGGCACCGCCTTTCGCTCGGGTGGCGAGGAATTCACGCTCGTGTTCGCGGGATTGAGCAAGCGGGAAGCGCGCCCGCATGTGGAAGCGCTGCGCGCCGCGATCGCCGACGCGCCGTTCGTCGTGCGCCAGCTGCCGCGCCCACGCGGCAAGCGGGCGG